>JAJBVW010000127.1:7541-10919 GCA_020866945.1 Oscillospiraceae bacterium | reverse complement strand
ATACAGGTAAATCCACGTTTCTACAAATCGGAGGTCATTACATATTGTCTAAGCCAGGAGGGCCAGAATGACGGCACCCGCACCTGGGCGGTGAACAGCTATCTGGAAGCCTACTGCGGCGGCTACGGTGCCTATGTCCTGAACGACAACTATATGGACTTCTACGGCACGGAGATTCAGGCCACGGATTATGCCATCTTCCTGTGCGGCCACGCCACCGCCGTGATTGACGACCTGGAGGCGGGCCTGGCGGATGAGACGGTAGCCGCCAATATGGAGGAGTTTGGCGTCACGGTGGACGAGGCCGTTACCGAGGACGGCAAGAGCATTATTGCCGCGAACATCAACGCCATCGTGGTTCACACAAACGGCGTGGCGGACGGCACCGCCTCCTGCGTGGTGGCAAACTCCATCGTCACCACAGACACGGCCCACGGTCTGCGGACTGTAGGGGCCACCGGGGAGGAGATCGGCCTTGACATCTCCTTCCGCTGGACGGAGTCGGACGATGACACCTCCTTCAACCAGGGGGAGAGCTGGTTTGCCATGGAGAATATGTGGGGCAGCGCCGCCCTGGTGCGCTCCATGCAGGCGGAGCTGATCTTCGACAACACGGAGATCTACCCCTCCAACGGTGTTTTGCTCCAGAGCATCGTGGCCTATGACCCGAACGGCGGCACCTCCATGTACCGCGCCGCCGGGGAGGAGGCCCTGGAGGGCATTTCCGCCACGTTTGCAAACGGCACGTATACCGGCGACATTCTCCACCAGGACTACCACCGGCAGATGACCGTCACGCTGGAAAACGCCTCCCTGACCGGCTCCATCCAGAGCTATACCATGCAGATGTGGAACGACCTCTGGAGCACCGAGAACCTGACCGCCATGCTGGAGGCCGCCGGGCTTGACACCGCCGCCCTGACGGAGCGCAGGGCGGAGGCCATCCGTTCCGCCCTGGTGGTGGACGAGAGCTACGACGGGGATGAGAACAAGACCGGCGTGAACCTGTATATTGACGAGAACAGCACCTGGACGGTGACGGAGACCTCCAGCCTGGGCAGTCTGACCGTGGAGAGCGCGGACGCTGTTGTCTGCGACGGAGTGTACACGATTTATGTAAACTGCGATACCGCTTCCGACCTGTTCTATTATGACACCGCCTCCGGCGAGGTCATTGACGAGCTGGAGCCGGGCGTGACCTATACGGACGTGGTCATCCTGGTGGAAAGCGCCTCCGGCGAAATTGGCTGAGCCGATGAATCCCCTGCCGCAGGGACTGGCGGAGGCGCTGCTGCCCTGGTATGACGCACACAAGCGCCCCCTCCCCTGGCGGCAGAACCCCACGCCATACCGGGTGTGGGTGTCGGAGATCATGCTCCAGCAGACCCGCATCGAGGCGGTGCGCGGCTACTTTGACCGCTTTATGGCCGCCCTCCCCACGGTGGAGGAGCTGGCCGCTGCCCCGGAGGAGACGGTTTTGAAGCTGTGGGAGGGCCTGGGCTATTATTCCCGCGCAAGAAATCTGCGCCGCGCGGCGCAGATTATTGCGGCGGAATATGGCGGCCAGCTCCCGGCGGATGTGAAGGCCCTCCGGGCTTTGCCGGGCGTCGGGGATTATACCGCCGGGGCCATCGCCTCCATCGCCTTCGGTCTGCCGGAGCCGGCGGTGGATGGGAATGTGCTTCGCATATGCGCCCGCCTGACCGCCTGCGGAGAGAGCATTGCCGACGGAAAGGTGAAGCGGCGGTTTCACGAGGCGCTGAAGGCACAGTATCCTTCCGAGCGATGTGGAGACGTGACATCTGCCATCATGGAGCTGGGGGAAACGGTTTGTCTGCCCGGAACGCCGGACTGCGACAGCTGTCCGCTGAAGGACAAATGTCTGGCTATGGCCCGGGGGCGGCAGACGGATTATCCCGTCATGCCGGAAAAACGTCCCCGGCGGATACAGCCCCGCACCGTGTTTATCCTGACCTGCCAGGGCCGGACGGCCCTTTGCCGGAGACCGGACAAGGGCCTGCTTGCCGGGCTGTGGGAGCTTCCCAATGTGGAGGGCCGGCTGGATGAGCAGGAGGCGCTGGCGCAGGCCGCCGCATGGGGCTGCGGGCCGGTGAAGGCTGCTCCCTGCGGGGAGGCAGTGCATATCTTCACGCATCTTGAATGGCATATGACCGGCTGGCGCATCGAATGCGCCGCCGCGCCGGAGCGATTTGTCTGGGCAGAGGACGGGGAGCGGGAGCGCTATCCCATTCCCACCGCATTCCGGGCATATCGGTCGCAGCTTTGTTAACAAGGAAAGGAGAGTTTTCCATGAACCGATTTATAGCCCTGACGCTGATATTGCTGGTGCTGCTGGGGACGGCGGCGTGCAGCGTGGACGGCATTTCCGAAGATCTGGGTGAGCTTGCCGAGTCCCTCGGGGCAACGGAAGCGCCCGTGGACACGGAAGGCGAAGACAATGCCGCAGCCCCTGACACGGCGGCCGAAACAGACACAGACACAGATACGGAGCAGACGGAGGCCTCCGCCTCCGACGCGGAGGACGTAAGCCCCGCCACGGCCACGGATGCGGAAACGGACGGCGGCGACGTCCAGGCGGAGGAGCCACCGGCGGAAAGCGGCGGGATCACATTTGACTATACGACCCTGAGCGCCGACGACTGCGTGGAGGACGCCTGGCCGGAGGAGGGAGTTCTGCCTCATATCACCCTGGACTGCGAGGGCGCGGAGGCCATTAACGACGCCATTGACGAGGCTTTCACCGCCTATGCGGACGACCCCATGTGTGTGGTGTATTATCAGTATTTCAAAAATGAACAGGTGCTCAGCATCCTGATGGTGCTCGACTATCAGACCGATTATCAGCTGTATACGCCGTATAACCTGGATTTGTCCACCGGCCAGGAGATGACCTCGGAAGACCTGATGGAGCTTTTTGAGATTACCCCGGAGGAGATGGCTGCCCTGGAGCTGGAGCTTCTCGGTCAGGAGTTTGAATACGAATACGGCGGCATGAAATCCTCCGATGAGGACTTCTATCAGCAGCAGTATGACCGCACCGTGGCCGACGACAATGCGGACACAGACCGTCTGTGGATAGGCGGCGACGGCCAGCTCTACTTCGTGGGCCGCGTCTATGCCCTGATTGGAGCGGAAAGCTATGAATACATCATGGGCAGCGGGCTTATGCTTGAGGATTATCTGCCATAAGACGGCAGGGGAGGACTATACTATCCCCGGCGCATCAGACGCGCCGCAGCGCATAAACAGAGGGCCGTGGGGCGCACCCGGGGGGGGGGGGGGGGGGGGGGGGGGGTTTTTTTGGGACGGCGGCGGGCGGGGGGGCGGGGGGGGGGGGGGGGGGGGTTTGTGGGGTGG
>JAJBVW010000127.1:6107-7531 GCA_020866945.1 Oscillospiraceae bacterium | reverse complement strand
TCTGCCATAAGACGGAAGGGTAGTACTATACTATCCCCGGCTCATCAGACGCCCCTCAGCGAATAAACTGTGGGCCGTCCCTAACCCGTGCGGTTTCGGTACGGCCCTCTGTTTTTTTATTCCAGCAGCTCCTTCAGGCGGAGACTGGCGGCGTATAGCGCGTTTTTTCTGTAGGTGCAGCCCTCGTCCGCCAGTACGAGGCGGATGGCGCCCTTTCGGTTGCAGCCCTCCCGGACGATTTTGTCCACCAGCAGGGCCTCCGGGGAGACGATATGCTCCTGCTTGGGGATGAGGTATTCCTCCGTCAGTTCTACCACCAGGGCAAATTCTCCCTTGTCGTAATTGCCCTTTTCCAAAAGCTGGTCGCGCACCTCCGCCGGCGTGCCGCGAAAGGTCATCTCGTGGAGCTTGGTCAGGTCGTTGCACAGGCACAGCTGACAGGGGACGGCCTCCTGGACGAAATACTCCACCGTGTCCATAATGCGCTTGGGGGACTCATAGAACACCCATGTCCGGCTCAGGCCCCGGCGCATCTGCTCCAGCAGCTTCCGGCGGGGGGCGTTTTCACGGGGGAAAAAGCCGTAGAACTGGAAGGTGCTCAAATCGAACCCGGAGATGGAGAGGGCCGCCACGGCGGCGCAGGCCCCGGGAATGGCCGTCACCCGGATCCCCTCCGCCACGGCGCTTTTGATAAGCTCGTTGCCCGGGTCGGAGATGCAGGGGGTGCCCGCGTCGGTGATGACGGCGATATTTTTTCCTGCCTTCAGCTCCGAGATGAAGTATTTTGCTTTCCCGTGCTCGTTGAATTTGTGGTTCGATACAAGCTTTCCCCGAATCCCCAGCTTGTTGAGCAGAACCACGCTGCAGCGGGTGTCCTCCGCCGCGATGAGGTCGGCCTCCTCCAGGGTCTTAATGCCCCGCTGGGACATATCTCCCGCGTTTCCGATGGGCGTCCCCACGATGGAAAGGACGCCGGGGGCCGCGCTCTCCTGTATGTTTTCCATAGCTTCCTGCCTTTGTCCAAAATTTTTTGCGCCGTCCCGCTGCTGTCCGTTTTATGGGACAGGCTTTTCTGTATGATAGGGGCATACAAAGAAAGGACGGTATTTTCAAATGTCAAAGAGAAAAAATGTTTTGCATCATATTGGTTTCTGGTGCGTCATAGCCCTGGCCGTCACCGCCGAGGGATGGATGGATTTGCTGTGCCGCGTGATTTTCAGGGCGTAGTATTATCATACAGCGCCGCGATGGCCGCCGCGTGGCGGCCCATTTCAGCGGCTACGGAATCCGGGGCCAGAATGCTGGCTCGGGTGCCGAAGCCGCACAGCCAGCCGAAAAACTGCACGTTTACCGCCACGTTCACCGTGACACAACCCCGCGCCTTGTCCCCCTGGACGAGGCGCGGTTTTCTGTCACGGTGAACG
>JAJBVW010000127.1:0-6097 GCA_020866945.1 Oscillospiraceae bacterium | reverse complement strand
CGTCCAGGGGGACAAGGCTTACCCCGGGGCCAAAACGGTCTATCACCGCCCCGGCCAGGGCGTTTTCAAAGGCCAGCCGCACCGGCTGCACCTGGCCGGAAAACATCCCGAAGTGACCGTCGGAATAGGCGGCCATGTCAAACCGGCCAAAATCCTCCGCGCCCTGCCGGGGCTGGCCGGTCTGGCGTATGCCGCTCATTTTATCCACCCGGAAGTGCTTGATAAGCCCGGCCTCGTCGTCGTAGGCGACCATATAATAGTTTTCGTCGTCCCACATCAAAGCCCACGGGCTGACGTGGTACAGCTGTCCGCCCCGCCGCCAGACGCGTTTTTTCTCCACGCTCCACTCAAAATACTGAAAAGCGATGGCCCTGTCCTGGCCGATGGCGTCGTGTATCTCGTCCACATTATAATAAATGGACTCGTTCATGGCCTTGATGCGGCCCCGGACGTATACCTCCCGGTGCAGGGCCTGCGCCCCGTATTCGCTGGTGAGGCTCTCCAGCTTGCCAATCAGCTCCAGAGACTTCTTCTCCGTGATGAAGCGGGAGGACTGGACGCTGTCCACCAGCAGCTTCAGCTCCGGGAGCTGAAAATCCCGCTGGCCGATGAAATACCCGGTGGCGGTCCCCAGCCGCACGGCCTGGACATCCAGCCCAAACAGTCGCAGAGCCTCCATGTCGTCATATATGCTCTTCCGCTCGGCGGCTATGTCCTTGCTGGGCCAGGTAGGCAATCATATCCCCCATGGTGACGGGATGCTCCTCATCTGAGCTGCGCAGAAGATATTGGCACAGGTACAGTAGCTTCAGCTTCTGGCTACCTTTTTTCGACATGGCGCCGCCTCCTTAGTAGCTTTCTATTTCTATCGTTTCTGTCAAGGCCCCAATATCCCGGCCCAGGAAGGCCGCCGCCACGGAGACGAAATCCTCCTGCCGGGCGCTGCAATAGTAGACCTGACCGCCGGGGGCGGTCGCATCCGCCAGGGCGTCCCGTTCTTCCAGAACTGACAGCAGCGCCCCGATGGACGCGCCGCCGGAGTCTATCAGCCGGACATCCGGCCCCATGATTTGGCTCACTGCCCCGGCAATCAGGGGATAGTGGGTGCAGCCAAGTATGACTGTGTCCACCGCCGCCTCCTGCAGGGGCCGGAGGTATTCCGCTGCCGCCTCCATGAGGGCCGGATCTCCGGCCTGGGTGTGGCCGGATTCAATGAGCGGCACCAGCTTTGGGCAGCCCTGGGCCGTCACATGGGCCGAGGGCAGGTGTTGGGCGACGGCCCTTTCATATACGCCGCTGCGAACTGTGGCGTTGGTGGCAATAAGGCCGATGCGGCCGGTTTTCGTAGCGGCGGCCGCGGCCCGGGCCGCCGGTTCCACCACCCCGATCACAGGGATGTCTCCGCTGTCCGCCTGAATTTCCGGCAGGGCGTTTGCCGTGATGGTGTTGCAGGCGATGAGCAGGGCTTTCACGTCCTTCGTGCGGAGAAACCGGGCGTCCTGGCGGGAAAGGGCTTTGATGTCCTCCGTCGTTCTGTCGCCATAGGGGACGCGGGCCGTGTCCCCAAAGTATACAAACCGCTCGTTTGCCGCCGTCTCCAAAAGCGTCCGCACGGCGGAAAGTCCCCCCACGCCGGAGTCAAATATTCCAATGGGCCGGTTATCCATGCTCGCGCCCCCTTATTCTGCGTTCCGGCTCGCCGCCGGATGGGCCTTTGCCCGGCGCTTGCCGGTGAGCTGCTCCACTGTCAGGCGCATGATGGTGGTGTGGGGAACCGCTGCCGGGTTAAAGGGAAAATCCTCCTGGCGATAGTGGGCCATCAGAACCCGGAGAGCGTCCATTTTCTCCTCCTCCGGGAGGATGTCCACCCGGCCCCGGCCTATGACGCTTTCATATTCCATGGTGCAGTTGCCCTGCTCCTCGTCCAGAACCAAATTGTGGCCCCTGTCCATCTCGAAGCTGACCCGGTTGTCCCTGGCCAGCAGCTCATATTTCCGGCCTGTTTCCGCGCCGTGGAAATAGAGTGTTATTTGTCCGTCCTCCATGCGCATCCCAAAGTTCAGAGGCAGGATGTAGGGGTAACCCTCCTCATCGTTCAGGGCCAGGCGGCACACGTCGCACTGCTCCATCACCTGTATGATTTCGTTTATGTCCCGAATCTCTCTGTCTGTCCGTCTCATAGATGTCGCTCCTTATCGCTTTCTCATCGCCCGCAGCGATGGGTCATATGGTTTATCCTTTCCGCCAGGGCCTTGTTCGCCGCGCCGGGCAGCATACGCCAGCGCCACCAGCCGCCGCCCAGGCCGGGGGTGTTCATTCTTGCTTCCGCACCCAGGCCCAGCCAGTCCTGCATGGGGCAGATAAACCGGGCCGCGGGGGAGGCCATGCCCGCGCGGAGAATTGCGTCTGGCAGGCTTTCATCCTCACCAAGGTGCAGATATTCCCGGGCGAACGCCTGTTCCGCCGGGGAAAGCTCCGCCGTCCACTGGGCCAGGGTCATGTTGTCGTGGGTGCCGGTGTAGCAGACGGCGTTCTGCTCATATTTATCGGGCAGATAGGAGCTGCTCCCGTCAGGGGAAAAGGCAAAGTTCAGCACCTTCATCCCCGGCCAGGCGGCATATTCCTGCAGCGCCCGCACCTCCTGGGAGAGAAAGCCCAGGTCCTCCGCGATGAAATCCATGGAGCCGCAGCCGCGCCGGATGGCATCCACGAAGGCCCGTCCCGGGTCGGGCCGCCACTGGCCCCCGGCGGCGGACTGCGCCTCCGCCGGAACGGCCCAATAGCTCTCCAGCCCCCGGAAATGGTCGATGCGGACGGTGTCAAAGAGCGTTCCCGCCCAGCGCATACGGCTGACCCACCAGGCGAAGCCGTCCGCTTCCATCCGCTCCCAGTCGTAAATGGGGTTGCCCCAAAGCTGTCCCTCCGGGGAAAAATAGTCCGGCGGCACCCCGGCAACCCAGGCGGGCCGCCGCTCACTGTCCAGCTGGAACAGCTGAGGGTTGGCCCAGACGTCCGCCGAGTCCAGCGGCGGATACAGGGGCACATCCCCAATGATTTGGATGTCGAGGCTGTGGGCATAGGTGCGCAGCGCCTCCCATTGGGTGAAAAATTCAAACTGCACAAAGCGCTGAAGATCCAGCTGCTCCGCGAGAAGCGTTCTGTATCGGGACAGAGCCTCCGGCGCTCTCATACGTATGTCCTCCGGCCACTGGCTCCACGGCAGGCCGGAAAAATGGGCCTTCAGCGCCTGGAACAGAGCGTAGTCCTCCAGCCAGAAGCCGGCGCGGGCCAGAAACGCCTGATAGTCCTCTCCCGGTGTAAATCGGTCAAAGGCCTTCCGCAGCAGGGGCAGGCGGTTTTCATACATCGCCCCGTAGTCCACGGCGTCCGGGCTGCTCCCCCAGAAGGGCGCGGCGATCTCCTCCGGTGTCAAAAGCCCCTGGCCGGCCAGGATGTCCAGGTCTATCAGATAGGGGTTTCCTCCAAAGGCGGAGGCGGACTGATAAGGGCTGTCCCCATATCCCGTAGGGCCGAGGGGCAGCACCTGCCAGCATTTTTGCCCCGCGTCACGGAGAAAGTCTGCAAATTCATAGGCTGCCCGGCCCATGGTGCCAATGCCGTGGGGAGAGGGCAGGCTGGTGATGTGCAGCAATATCCCGCTTTGTTTTGTAGTAGTCACGATAACTCCTTTTTTCTCTCGCTGCCCCTTGACGGCATCCGGCCCGGCGCATTACAATAAGGCTCAGAAAAAAACCGGGAGGCGTTTTTATGAAAAAGACCCTTGGCATTATCGGCGGCATGGGGCCGGCCGCCACCTGCGACCTGATGGAGAAGGTCATCGCCCTGACCAGGGCTTCCTGCGACCAGGAGCATATTCATATCATCACCGACTGCAATACCAATATCCCAGACCGAACGGCGGCTATATTGCAGGGCGGGCCTGACCCCGTGCCGGAGCTGCAAAGGAGCGCGGCGCGGCTGGAGACAGCCGGGGCGGAGATTCTCTGTATGCCCTGCAACACTGCCCATCATTTCTATGACACGGTGGCCGCGGCTGTGCAAATACCCGGTCTGCATATGCCCAGGGAGACGGCCGGAATCCTGCGTCAGGCGGGGGTCAAAACCGCCGGCGTTTTGGCTACGGATGGAACGGTGCAAAGCGGCGTATATGAAAAGGCGCTGGCGCGGGAGGGAATAGAGGCGGTCTATCCCGACAAGGAAGACCAGGCCCAGATTATGCGCCTCATATACCAGGGGGTGAAGGCCAGGGCTGTTCCCCTGGCGGATATACCCGTGGGGGAGATTCTCTCCCGTCTGCGTGGAAGGGGAGCGGAGGTGTTCCTGCTGGCCTGCACGGAGCTTCCCATTGCCTTCGCGGAGTTGGGGCGGATGGAGGGGTGCCTTGACCCCACCCGCGTGCTGGCCTTTGCCGCCGTCCGCGCCTGCGGCGGAGAGACAACGGCGGATTCCCCCTGGTGATACGATGTGTTCTGTGAAGCTTATTATACTCCGTCCCCGACCCGGACGCAACGAAATTCCGGCATAGCATTGACAAAATAGGGTTATGATGGTATAATCAAGCTACAAAAAGGGCGCTGTAGTAAGCGGTTAGCCCTGGGTTTGTTAAGGTTCAATGCAAAAAACATCGGAAACCGTCACTGGCCAGAGTGGCGGTTTCTGCGTTTTACGATTATCGACACGGTAAAGCTACCGATGTGAAACGTAATACGTAGCATCATATCACCTCCCTTCCGGGAGTGTGACTAACCGCCTTTTAGCTTTCGCATACACAGCGCCCTGTTCCCTTTTTTGGGGAACAAGGCCAGAGTAGCACAAAAACTGACAAAATGCAAGCATCCTGAACCATTTCAGCGGCTTGCATATCTTATCATTATACAAGAAACGAGGAACACCATTATGTATTTATTAGGCTTCATTGGCGTGGGGAATATGGGCGGCGCGCTGGCCCGGGCGGCGGCTGTGACCGTTCCGGCGGAGCAGATTGTCCTGTCGAACCGCACGGCGGCCAAGGCAGAGGCGCTGGCCGGAGAGCTGGGCTGCCGCGCGGCGGACGCCGCGACTGTGGCCAGGGAATCCAAATTCATCTTTCTTGGCGTAAAGCCCAAGGATATGGCCGCCTGCCTGGCGGAGATAGGACCTGTCCTGACCGAGCGGGCGGGGGATTTCGTCCTGGTCTCCATGGCCGCGGGACTGGATACGGCGGCCATCCAGACCCTTGCTGGGGCAAGCTGGCCGGTGATACGGCTCTGCCCCAATACCCCTGTCGCCATGGGGAAGGGGCTGGTGGCCTGGTGCTCCAGGGATACAAGCGCGGCGGATGAGCAGGCCCTGGCGGACGCTATGGCGGGCGCGGGCCTCTGGGATGCCTGTCCGGAGGCGCAGATGGATGTGGCCAGCGTCCTGGGCGGCTGCACGCCTGCTTTCGTGTATATGTTCATTGAGGCGCTTTCCGACGGCGCGGTGCAGTGCGGCATGAGCCGGGCGCAGGCCCTGGCATACGCTGCCAAGGCGGTGGAAGGGGCGGCGGCCCTGTGCGGTGCGGGGGAGAAGCACCCCGGGGCGCTGAAGGACGCGGTCTGCTCTCCCGGCGGATACACCATCGAGGGCGTTCTGAGCCTGGAGAAAAACGCCTTCCGCGCCTCGGCGGCGGAGGCCATTGTCACCGCCGTGGAAAAAACCCGGCGGATGGGGAAGTGACCATGACCAAGACGAACGCGCTGCGGCTGCTGGACGCCGCGGGGATACCATATAACACACGCGCTTATGATTACGACGAAAAAAACCCCTGCGGCATCCGCCCGGACGGCATGGACGACGCTCTTCAGGAGCGGATGTTCAAGACGCTGACTACCCGGGGGGATCGGCTGGGTATCCTGATTTTCGTCATCCCTGTGAACCGGGAGCTGGATTTGAAAAAATGCGCCCAGGCCGCCGGAGACAAGCGGGTGGAGATGGTTCATATGAAGGAGCTGCTCCCCCTGACCGGCTATATGCGCGGCGGCTGCTCCCCGGTGGGGATGAAAAAGAAATACCCCGTCATTTTCGACGAGGAGGCGCTGCTGTATGACGCTATCTT
>JAJBVW010000086.1 GCA_020866945.1 Oscillospiraceae bacterium | reverse complement strand
TCATACAAGAATGTGTGTTCTGTTCAACAACAACAAATAGTTAAGCCTCACGCGACAGGAGAGGCGCCGTCTCAAGGGAAAACATCAACAAAAAGGATGACGGCGCCGCCTCGTGTTCGCGTGATTTGCATATGGTGGCGCTGAGGGGAATCGAACCCCTGTCCGAAAGCATTTCAGCGAAACCTTCTCCGGGCGCAGGTGGGTATTTTTGCGCCTTTCGGCGCGATTCCCTTTCCTGGGGGCTAGCCAGCAGGCCCTTCAGGTCAGGTAGCTTCTTTTTCATGGTGCGCTCGAAGCAACACGCACGCACGGACGCTGCTAATCCACGCCCAGGTCCTAGGCCGCAGCGCTCCTAGGCTGGACGGGCTCGCCTCAAGCGGCGGCCAGAGCGAAATTATCGTTCTCAGTTAATTTTTAAAGTTCCCGGTTTTAAGGATGGCCGGGTCATCCGCCCGCTTATCTCGCCCCCACACCCCCGTCGAAACCATTACAGCCCCATGAGTCATGGCAGGCAATTACGCTCTGCTGGATTGCAAAATATATTGTATCACATACTCCCCCGGCTATGCCAGGAAAATATTTCCATTTTCCGCCCGGCCCGACTGTCAGACCGGGCGGTTTTTGGGTAAATTCTCAGGATTTCTTCGGCGCGGGGTAGTCCACGCCCATGGTATCCACCGTGACCTTGTTCATAATCTGCGGCGTCAGGGGCTTATCCCCCCAGCCAGTCTTGGTCTCGGCGATCTTATCCACGACGTCCATTCCCTCCAGCACCTGCCCGAAGGCGGCGTACTGTCCGTCCAGATGGGGCGCGTCCTGATGCATGATGAAAAACTGGCTACCGGCGGAATCCGGATCCATGGCGCGGGCCATGGAGAGAACGCCGCGCGTATGGCGCAGGTCGTTCTGATAGCCGTTCGCGGCAAACTCGCCGGGGATCTGGTAGCCGGGGCCGCCGGTACCGTTGCCCTGCGGGCAGCCGCCCTGAATCATAAAGCCGGGGATGACCCGGTGGAAAATCAGGCCGTCATAAAATTTTGCGTTTACAAGGGAGATGAAGTTGTTCACCGTGTTGGGCGCGATGTCCGGGTACAGCTCCGCCTTGATGACGCCGCCGTCGAACATTTTGATGGTGACGATGGGATTGCTCATGCGTTTGCCTCCTTCAGCTTGCGATCCATTTCGCGGCGGGCGCTCTTTTACGCCGCCGCGTCCCGCTTGTCATAGAGTTTTTTGCCCTTGCAGAGGCCCAGCTCTACCTTCACCAAGCTGTCCCGGAAATATAGGCTCAGAGGCACCAATGTCAGGCCCTCCTGCTTCACCCGCCCGCCCAGGCGGTTAATCTCCCGCTTGTGCATCAGAAGGCGGCGGTCTCTGTCCGGGTCGGCGTTAAAGTAGCTGCCCTGCTTATAGGGGCTTATGTGCATCCCCTTTACCCAAAGCTGCCCGTCCTTCACCTGGGCGTAGCAGTCCTTGAGATTCACCGTCCCGGCGCGGATGGATTTGACCTCCGTCCCGGTCAGCTCAATGCCGGCCTCGAATTTTTCCATGACAAAATAATCGTGGAACGCCTTGCGGTTCGCCGCGATCTGCTTTGTGCCGCTCCTGTCCGGCATGGGGATTCACCTCGCTTTTTTGGTCTGGGTTCATTATACACCATTTATAGTGGTTATGCAAACGCTAATAGCGCCGAATCCACCGTCTTTTTCCGTCGAACCCGCGGGATAGAGCCTCCCCTCCCCGCCAGACGCCGCTCCCGTCAATCCGAAAACCAGTACCGCAGCGTGGCGATGGCGTCGCTGGCGGCGAGGCGCTGGCCCTGCTCGGCGGCGTGGGCGGCCCAATCGGGCAAGACGCGCCGGGGGGTGCCGAACTCGTACAGGGCGGGCACAGCCACATCCGCCGCGGCTGTCAGTATGTACCCGTCCGGGACGGCGTAGAGGTCACTCTCCCCGTCGGGGCAGGCCAAGGCCCCGGCCAAAAGGCTCTCGAGGTCCTCAAAATAAAACCCCGCGCTGTGCGCCGCCGGGCGGGCAATGACCAGCGTGTCCGCGCCGGCGGCGAAGCATTCCGCCTCTGTCTCCGGCCAGGGGGCCAGGCCCCGCTCCTCCAGCGCCGACCGCACCAGCCGAAGCACCTGCTGTTGGGGCGGGGCTTCCTCCTGGGAAAACCAAATCGAGACCGCGTTCTCCGTCGCCTGTACTGTTCGCATACGCTCATAACCCTCCCTTTTCTTCGCCCGCCGCGGCGGGCCGCTTCTTATTATAATATACTTCCCCGCGCCGCGTATAGAATAAAATTGTGGTAATTTCCCCTGCGCCGTGGTATACTGGATGCTGTGTAATTTTAGTAATTTGTAGTATGAGGCAAAGCATGGACTATACAGAAAAGGCCGTCCGCCATGTGAACACATATGACGGCATTATCGTAGACGTAGGCGTGGACATGGTAAAGCTCCCCAATGGGGCCGTGACCATGCGGGAGGTCGTTCACCATCCGGGCGGCGTGTGCGTCGCGGCGGTGGACGAGGCGGGGCTTGTCGCCATGGTGCGGCAGTACCGCTATCCCTTCCAGACCCATCTCTGGGAGCTGCCCGCCGGAAAGCTGGAGCCGGGCGAGGAGCCGCTTCCCGCCGCGCAGCGCGAGCTGAGCGAGGAGACTGGCCTGGAGGCCGAAAGCTGGCAGCTCCTGGGCCAGATATACACAAGCCCCGGCAGCTCCACGGAGACGCTTTATATCTACCTCGCCACCGGCCTGCGTCAGGGCGCGTCCCATCCCGACCCCAACGAGCTGCTGGACGTGGAAAAGTGGCCGCTGGAAACCCTCCTTTCCCGCATCGCCGCCGGGGAGATCCAGGACGCCAAAACCGTGGTCGGCGGTCTGCGCGCCGCCAATGTTTTACGCGGGATTTGATTTTTCTTTTCATATGTGGTAGAATATGCTGTGATTGGTCATGGCATCCATGACGCAGTCGGATTTCCCCGGCGCGGTGAGCGCGTCGGCGGGCATCCAGCGCATCCCTATCCAGAAGTGGAAGTGGAGAGATTTATGGAAAAGTATGTAATACACGGAGGCCAACCCCTCCATGGCAAGGTGGAGATTTCCGGGGCGAAAAACGCGGCCGTGGCGATAATCCCCGCCGCGCTGATGGTGCGGGGCGTGTGCCGGCTGGAAAATCTGCCGCAGATAAGCGATGTGGACACTCAGCTGCGCATCCTGACCTATATGGGCGCCAAGGTGAAGATGATAAACCCGTCCACCATGGAGCTTGACTGCACAAACGTGCAGATAGACCACCTGCCGGAGGAAATGTGGGAGCTGACGCGGCGCATCCGCGCGAGCTATTACCTCATCGGGGCCATGCTCGGCCGCTTTGGGGAGGCGTACAGCACCATGCCCGGCGGCTGCAACTTCGGCGTCCGCCCCATCGATCAGCACATCAAGGGCCTGACCGCCCTCGGCGCGGAGGTGGACGTTTCCGGCGGCTTCATAAACGCCCGGGCCAAGACAGGCCGTTTGAAGGGCACAACCATTTACCTAGACAAGGTCTCCGTCGGCGCAACGGTGAATATCATGATTGCCGCTGCCACGGCGGAGGGGCGCACCGTCATTGAAAACGTCGCGCGCGAACCGCATATTGTTGACCTTGCGAACTTCCTGAACTCCATGGGCGCGGATGTCCGCGGAGCCGGCACGGACGTCATAAAAATCCGCGGCGTCAAGCAGCTCCACGGCGGCACCTACGCCCTCATTCCCGACCAGATAGAGGCGGGAACCTATATGGCCGCTGTGGCCGCCTGCGGCGGCAGCGTGCGGGTGGCGAACGTCATCCCCAAGCACCTCGAATGCATCTCATCCAAGCTGAGGGAGATGAACGTCCAGGTGGAGGAGGGGGACGATTTCGTCCTCGTCAGCCGGGAGAACACCCTGCGCCACACAAACATTAAGACTATGCCATATCCCGGCTTCCCGACGGATATGCAGCCGCAGATATGCGCGGTGCTGTGCTGCGCCCCCGGCATCAGCGTGGTGACGGAGGGCGTCTGGAACAGCCGCTACAAATACGTCGCGGAGCTGAAAAAAATGGGCGCGCAGATTCAGGTGGAGGATCAGGCCGCCTTCATCCAGGGCGTCAGCCATCTGACCGGCGCGACCGTGAAGGCCTGCGATTTGCGGGCCGGGGCCGCCGTGGTCGTGGCCGCGCTGGCGGCGCACGGCGTCACAAAGGTAGAGGACATCTTCTATATCGAGCGCGGCTATGAAAACATCGTCGGCAAGCTCCAGGCCCTCGGCGCGGACATCCAGTGCATCGACGAGCCGGAGACCCCCAGTGCCCGAGGCCCCGTCCGCTGGGCAGTTATATAACTCCATGCAGCTGACAGTATTTGCCAGCGGGTCATCGGGGAACTGCTCGCTTTTCCAGGGCGGGGGGCGGCGCGTTCTGCTGGACGCGGGTATTTCCGCCCGGCGCATCAAGACCGCCCTCGCGGGCGAGGGCCTGACGCCGGACGGACTGGACGGCATTTTCATCACACATGAACATTCTGACCATATTGCGGGACTGGCTGTCCTTTTAAAGCAGTTTCCCGTGCCGGTCTTTGCCCCCGGGACGGTCGCGGAATCGCTGCGCCGGTCTATTCCGGGGGCAAGCGCATATGTGCGGGACATTCCGCTGGAATACCCCATCGACCTGGACGGCCTGACCGTGACCGCCTTCCCCACCCCGCACGACGCGCCAAGCGCGGGCTATCGCCTGGAGGCCGACGGGCAGACCGCCGCCCTTGCGACAGATACCGGCTGTGTGACGGACGTAATGCTTGACTACCTCTCCGGCGCGCAGACCGTTTTGATAGAGGCAAACCATGACGAGGCCATGCTCCGCTGCGGGCCGTATCCCGCGTACCTGAAGCGCCGCATCCTCTCCGACCGGGGACATCTCTCGAACGCCGAATGCACCTGGCTCGCCTCCGTGCTGGCCCATCGCGGCGCGGAGCGCATCGTGCTGGGCCATCTCTCCCGGCAGAATAATCTGCCTGCCCTCGCGAAAAAAACCGTCAGCCGCGGCCTGGAGAACACCGCCGCGCAGCTGTTTGTTGCCCCGGAGCTGGGGCGTCTGGAGGTGGACGGCACGCCATGCTGCATCTGACTGTCCTCTGCATGGGGCGGCTGAAGGAGCCGTACTACATCGACGCCTGCCGGGAATATCAAAAGCGCCTGACCGCCTACTGCCGCCTGGAAATTACCGAGCTGCCGGAGGACGGGGACATTGTGGGAAAAATACCCAAGGGGGCCTATGTTATCGCCCTCTGCATCGAGGGGGAAAAGACCGACAGCCCCGGCCTTGCGGCGCGGCTGGAAACGCTCGCAAATCAGGGCCGCAGCCGTATCTGCCTTCTGATAGGCGGGTCGGAGGGGCTGCCCCCCGCGGCGAAGGCCCGCGCGGACTGGAAGCTCTCCATGTCGGACATGACCTTCCCGCACCATCTGGCCCGGGTCATGCTCCTCGAGCAGCTATACAGGGCCATGTCCATCACCGCCGGGGCAAAGTACCATAAATAGCGCGGCGAGTTAAAGGAAATTTAATGGGTTTGTAATTGTAATTTTTCAAAAATTATCTTGATTTTTCATCATAAAGGGGTATGATATATGCGCGCCTGGGGACGCCATGAATATGGCAAGCTCTATGAATCCTGGCCGAAGGACAGCCAGGGACAGCCGGAGGAACCGGCCTTTTTGACCACTTGCACCTCTCTCGATTTGGAGGCGCAGATGGTGCAGTCCATGCTGGAGGCCTTTGGCATACCCAGCTTTCGGCATTTGCCGGGGGATGGGGCCTTTGGCGAGCTTATTGTGGGCATGAGCGGCAGCGGCATTGACATCTATGTGCCGAAAAGCAGCCTTGCCCAGGCCCAGGAGCTTATACGATGACGAAATACAGGCGTGAATATGAGCGGTGGCTGGACAGCCCTGCCCTCTCGGATGAGGAATGGCAGGAGCTGGACGCTATCCGCGGCAATGACGACGAGATAAAAAGCCGCTTCCGTGCCCCGCTGGAATTTGGCACCGCCGGTCTGCGTGGCGTCATGGGGGCCGGGCTTGCCCGGATGAACGTCCATGTTATCCGCTGGGCGACCCAGGCCTTCGCCGCCCTGGTGGTGAAGGAGGGCGAAAAGGCGCGGCGGAAGGGCGTTGTCATCTGCTATGACTGCCGGAACCACAGCCAGGAATTTGCGATAGAGGCGGCCTGCGTCTGCGCGGCGAACGGCGTTCATGTGCGCCTGTTTGACGCGCTGCGCCCCACGCCGGAGCTGTCCTTCGCCGTCATCCACTATGGAGCCACGGCGGGCATCAACATCACCGCAAGTCACAACCCCAAGGAATATAACGGCTATAAGGTCTACTGGTCTGACGGCGCGCAGCTCCCGCCCCAGCACGCGGCGGCGGTTGCGGACAGGATGGCGGAGCTGGACATCTTCTCGGATGTTTCCACCATGCCCTTCCAGGAGGCCATAAAGGACGGCCTTATCGAATACATAGGCGCGGAGACGGACGAGCTGTTTTTGCAGAACGTCCTGACCCAGGCGATTGACAGGGACTGCGTCCGCCAGGCGGCCGACCGGCTCCAGATTGTCTATACCCCCTTCCACGGCGCGGGCCACGCGCTCGTGCCGGAGGCGCTCAAGCGCCTTGGCATCCGGCACATCCACCCCGTCCCGGAGCAGATGGTGCTCGACGGGAACTTCCCCACCGTGGAAAGCCCCAACCCGGAAAATCCCGAGGGGTTCTACCTCGCTGTCGCCCTCGCGAAGAAGGTGAACAGCGCCCTTATCATCGGCACCGACCCGGACTCTGACCGCGTGGGCGTGATGGCCCGGGGCAAGGATGGGGAATATCACACCATCACAGGAAACCAGATGGGCGCGTTGCTGGCAGACTATATCATCACGGCCCGCCGCGCCGCCGGAACGCTGCCGAAAAACGCCGCCATCCTCTCCACGATAGTTTCCACCTCCATGACCCGCACCATCTGCGAGGCCAACGGCGTCCACTTTGAGGAGACCTTCACCGGCTTTAAGTTCATGGCGGAAAAGCTTGCCCAATATAAGGCCGAGGGCAGCTATGAGTATATACTCGCCTTTGAGGAGAGCTACGGCTATATGCTTGGCGACTATGTCCGCGACAAGGACGCCGTCACCGCGAGCATGATGATTGCGGAGATGGCCGCCCACTACGACGGCATGGGCATGACCCTGCTGGACGCGCTGGACGCGCTCTATGAAAAATACGGCTATTTCGAGGAATGCACGGTAAACATCTATATGGCCGGCGTGGACGGGCCGGAGCGCATGGCCGCCCTGATGACCGCCATGCGGGAGCATACTCCCACAGAGCTGGGCGGGCAGCGCATCGTCCGCCTGCGGGACTACAAGGACGGCATCATCACCGTTCCGGCGCTCGGCCCTGTCGGCCGGACGGAGCTTTCCGGGTCGAACGTGCTGTATTTTGAGCTTGCAAACGACGTAAACTTCATCATCCGCCCCTCCGGGACGGAGCCGAAGATAAAGGTCTACATCCTGGCCCGCGACAAGGAGCGGGACGCCTGCCGCCGGAAGGCGGAGGCTCTGGCCGCCTGGGCCGGGACGCTTGGAAAGGAGTGACGCCATGATGAGGCGTTTTCAAAAGCTGATAAGCCTGGTGCTGGCGCTGTGCATGATGACGGCCCTGGCCGTCCCCGCCCTGGCCATCGACGCGGGGGAGGAGCGCGTGGTCATCGGGGCAAACCTGACGGAAGACCAGATCCTCACCGTATACGCCCAGTTCGGGCTGCTGCGCGGCTCTGTCACGGAGCTGACCGTCACGAACGCGGAGGAGCGCGCCTATCTGGAGGGCATCGTCTCCGACAGCGTTATCGGCACGCAGAGCATCTCCTGCGTGTATATCAAGATTCTCGAGGAGGACGCGGGCCTCACCGTCACCACCACGAACATCAACTGGTGCACGGAGGATATGTACCGCTCCGCCATGACTACTGCCGGCATTTATGACGCGGAGGTCATGGTGGGCGCTCCCTACGCCGTTTCCGGCACCGCCGCCCTGACCGGCATCTATAAGGCCTATGAGGACATCACCGGCGAGGAGCTGGAGGAGGAAGCCAAATCCGCCGCCGCCGATGAGCTGGTCGTGACCGCGGAGCTTGCCGACGAGCTGGAGGATGAGGAGGCCGCCGTCGCCATCGTGAACGACGTGAAAATGATTGTCGATGAGACCGAGGACATGACGGACGAGGAGCTGCAGGAGGAGATCGAGACCATCGCCGACGACTACGGCTACACCCTCGACCAGGATTTGCTCGACAAGATTATCGAGCTTGTCCGCAGCCTGGAGCAGCTGGACGTCTCCCAGCTCCAGGAAAAGGTGCAGGCGCTCCAGGAGACTCTGGCCACCGCTGAGGAATACGCCCAGGAGGCCCTGACCTTCGGGCAGAAGATTATCCAGTTCTTCCAAAAAATCATCGACGCCTTCACCAGCATCTTCGGCGGCGGCGACGATGAGGAGGAAACCGAAACCGAAACAGAAGCCGTGACGGAAACAGAAGCCGAGGCTGAAACCGAAGCCGGCGCGGAGTCCGACACTACAACAGAAGCCGAGGCCGAGACGGAATCCGTAACGGAGACCGAAACCCAGGACACCGTCACCGAGGACACAACCGGGACGGATGAAACAGCCATCGACCCCGCCGCTTAATAAGCACCCATAACCAAGGGCAGCCCATCCCCTAACGGATGCGCTGCCCGGTTTTTTTATACTGTTACAGTTTTACAGATTATGCACCACGGAATATGCGCCGCGGTTGCAGGTGTGGAGGTTTCCGACGCGCTGGCAGTCGCCTATCATGAAGGTGTCCGCCGTCACGCCGTACATGGCCATGGCCTCATCCCGGCGGGATGCCATACCGCCCAGGGCGACCACGCTGTCGCATTCCAGCTTGTGCACCGTTCCGTCCGCCGTGCGGTAGGAAACATAGCCGTCGCCAATCTCCTCCGTGGTCGCGCCGGTCACATAGGAGATGTTGTCCATGGTCTGATAGTACTCGTCGATGGTCTCGCGGTAATGGATGGGCGTCGCGTCCTCCGCGAGCGTATCCGCGCGGGTGAGAATCGTCACCTGATGGCCGTTTTCGGCGAGGTACAGGCCCGCCTCCGTGCCGGATTCGGAGCCGCCGACCACGACGCAGCGCTTGCCCAGCTTTGCCTCATTGCCGAACACGGTGAAGATGTTCCAGGCCGTCTCCGCGCCGGGGATGGGCGGGGTCTTCGGTTCCGCACCCAGGGCTAGAATGACCGCGTCATAGCCGCCGGCCTCCAGAGCGGCCTTGTCCGCCTTGGTGTTCATCTTAACCTCCACACTGGAGGCGGCAAGTTCCTCCTTGAGCCACTCGCGGTAATTCACCAGCGGCCACTTGAAGGTGGGGGCGTCCATGAGATTCAGCTGCCCGCCCAGCCGGTCGGACTGCTCGAACAGGGTTACGTCGTAGCCCCGCTCCTCGGCCATCAGCGCCGCGCGCATACCGGCGGGGCCGCCGCCAACAACGGCCACTTTGCGCTTGCCGGAGGCGGGCTTCGTCAGCTTCTGGATGCGGTGGTTGATGCCCATTTCCGGGTTCACGGAGCAATAGCTCAGCCAGTTGCCCTTGAGGCTCGGCACATGGCACTTGTTGCAGCGGATGCAGGGGGTCACGTCCTGGCCCTGGCCCGCCTTCAGCTTGTCATAGAAATCAAAGTCGGAGATGAACATTCTGGCTCCGGCGATAAGGTCGGCCTTGCCCTCGGCCAGGATGGCCTCCATGTCGTCGAGGTTCTGGAAGCCGCCGATGGGCGCGCACAGGATGCTTGTCCCGCTGGCCTTCACCGCCGCGCAGTCCGCCAGCGCGGGATAGATGTGCGCCTTGGAGTTATAGCCCGTGGGGTGGTTCAGATTCGCAGTGGCGGCCCGGAACTGGAAGATGTCCACGAGGCCCTCCGCCAGCTTCGCGAGGGCGATGGTGTCCTCAATCGTGGTGCCGTCCGGCTCGCTGCCGGTCAGCTGCACCTCGATGGGGAAGTCCTTGCCGCAAAGTTCCTTGATACGGGCGCAAAGCTCCAGCAGGAACCGCGCGCGGTTTTCGAGGCAGCCGCCGTATTCGTCCGTCCGGCGGTTGGTCTTGGGGGAGAGGAACTGCGCGAACAGCGTGGCGCGATAGGCGAAATGAAGCGTCACCATGGCGAAGCCCAAATCCTTGTAGCGCTTGGCGCGCTGGGCCTGGGTCTCGATAATGCCATGAATTTGCTCCGCGCTAAGCTGCTTGGCAGGCGCGCCGTGGCGCACCATGGCGGCCATGCCGTAGTTATCATACTTATGTTCGCCGAACTTCGCCATGAAGAAGTTGGAGGTGTCCACCGCCGGCTCGTCGTTTACGTCATAGCTGGGGTCGGGGGTGTAATAAAACGGCATCAGCGCGAGGGAGATGTAGGAGTTATAATAATGCACCTGGTCGGCCAGCTGGCAGATGTAGTTCTCCACGCTGGGGTCGCTGTCCAGGTGGAACATGGGGAAGCGCTTGCCGTCCTCGTTGGGGCTTTCTCGCTGGGCCATGTTGGTGTAGTCCGCGAAGGTGACGACGGCCGCGCCGTTTCTCGCCACGTTCACGACATGGTTGATGACCGGCTCCGCTGGGAAATCCTCAGACCCCTGCAAAAAGTGAGGCAGCGCGTTGCCGGAAATAAGCCGGTTTTTGAACGTCAGCCCGCCCACCTTCACCGGGGCAAGCAGATGGGAATATTTCATGGACATTTTTATTGACCTCCTGAAAAACAATGCAGATATTTTGACAGGTTTATTGTAAAACAATTCACGAGAAATGAACAGAAAATTATTTGCAGGCACTCATGCAAAAATCAAGGGGAATGCTTGCGCCGCCAGGTGGAAAATGATAAGATAAACATAATAATATCGAGTGAATCAAGCAAAGGAGGCGCGCCATGACCACGGCACAGCTGCAATATTTTCTCGCGGCGGCGCGAACGCTCAGCTTCACCGCTGCGGCGGAGGAGCTGTATACCACCC
>JAJBVW010000150.1 GCA_020866945.1 Oscillospiraceae bacterium | reverse complement strand
CCCCGGGTGGGCCGGCGGGGCGCTGGATTATGTAGGCGCGCTGCGGAAGAAATTGACGGCGGAGACGGAGCATGGCATATGAAAGCATGACTCTTTCGGAATTTATGGAGGCGCTCGGCTCCAAGGCGGCGACGCCGGGGGGCGGCGGAGCCTCGGCGGGGGCCGGGGCCTTGGGGGCCGCCCGGGGCGCCATGGTGGGGAGCCTGACCCTGGGCAAGAAAAAATACGCGGCGGTGGAGGGGGAAATATCCGCCCTGACAGAACAGGCCCAGGCCCTGAGCCGCCGTTTGCTGGCCCTGGCGGAGGAGGACGCCGCCGCCTTCCTGCCCCTGAGCCGGGCTTACGCCATTCCCAAAGACGACCCCCGGCGGGAGGAGGTCATGGAGACCTGCCTGCGCCAGGCAGCGGAGCCGCCCATGGAAATTCTGCGCTGCTGCTGTCAAGCGGTGGCGCTGCTGGAGAGCTTCGCTCAAAAGGGCAGCACACTGGCAATATCGGACGCGGCCTGCGGCGCGGCCCTGTGCCGGGGAGCTATGGAGAGTGCGGCCATGAATGTGCGGGTCAACACCCGCTCCATGAAAAATCAGGCCAACGCCCTGGAATTGGAGCGGGAGGTGGAGACTCTTCTGGGAGAATACGTACCCCGCGCCCAGAGGATTTTTGATACAATTTATTATAAGGAGGGCCAAATCTGATGGCCATGCTGTTAAAGGGAGGGCCGGTGGCGGCGGCCCTGACAGAAAAAACCGCCGCCCTGACTGAATCGCTGGTGATCCGGGGCATTACCCCCACCCTAGCCGTTTTGCGGGTCGGGGAGAGGCCGGAGGATCTGTCCTATGAACGGGGAGCCATGAAGCGGTGTGCCGCTGCTGGGGTGGCGGTGCGGTCTGCTGCCCTGCCGGAGGATGTCACGCAGGAGACGCTGATGGAGACGCTGGAGGATCTGAATCAGGACGAGGCTATTCACGGCATTCTGCTTCTCCGCCCCCTGCCGGAGCGTCTGGACGGGGAGGCGGCCCGCCAGGCTCTCAGACCGGAGAAGGACGTAGACGGGGTGACAGACGGCTCTCTGGCCGGGGTGTTCACCGGCAGCGGCCAGGGCTTCGCCCCCTGCACCGCCCAGGCGGTGGTGGTGCTGCTGGACTATTACGGCATGGAGATGCGGGGCAAACGGGCCGTGGTCGTTGGCCGCTCCCTGGTGGTGGGCCGCCCAGCGGCCATGCTGCTGATGGAGCGGGGGGCTACTGTTACGATATGCCACAGCGGAACGGAATCCCTGCCGGAGATAACCCGCGGGGCGGATATTCTGGTGGCCGCTGCCGGCTGTATGGGCATGGTCGGGCCGGAACATCTGGCCCCTGGCCAGACAGTCATAGACGTAGGTATTCACCAGGAACCGGAGACCGGCGCTCTGCGGGGGGATGTGTGCTTTGAGGCGGCGGAGCCGCTGGTGAAGGCCCTGACCCCCGTCCCCGGCGGCGTGGGGGCAGTCACCTCCGCCATCCTGGCTATGCACACCGCTCAGGCGGCGAAAAGGCGACTCTAATTTCACGGAAAGGCGCTGGATAAACCGGGAGGCTTATCCAGCGTCAATCTTTATGCTTTGATTATGTCCTTTGCAGAAGCCGCTCCCGCAGGGAGGCGCGGGAGGAGCCGTCGGATGACAGGAGAAAGCGGCGGAGCCTGCTGCGGCGGATGACTTTTCCGATGAACACCCCGCTGGTCTCCCCCTCTCCGCCTGTGACGTTCCATGCGCCGTCCACCAGATCAAACCGCAGAAGCACCCCATTGCCGCAGTCCGCCGTCCCCTTGGCCCGAAGAATCTGGCCGTACTCGCCGCGGGCCATGTCGTCCAGCAGAAGAAACAGATGGGCCGGGGAGGGCAGGCGGAGATTTCCCAGGGTGAGCTGCTCCATGCCCTCCGCCGGAGGGGGTACCACCGCCTGACCGCCGGATTGAGCGGGGCCGGACGAGCCGCAGGGAGCGGACAGTAGCCGCTCCCACCAGGAAAGAGGCTGCCGGGAATAGGGCTGGGTGAAAATCTCCGCTTCAGGATTGCGCTGGGCCAGGAGGGCCGCAAGCCGGGTCTGCTCCTCCGGCAGAAGGCTCTCCCCCTTGGTGCAAAGAATCGTCCCGGCGGCGCGCACCTGATCCTCCCACAGCTCCTGGGCGCTGCGGCGCTGGGAGGCAAAGCTGCGGCTGTCCACCAGGGTGATGGGCCGCAAAAGGCTGATGCGGTCATAGCACACCCGCCGGAGGGCCTCCAGCACCCCGCTGAGCCGGGCGGCCCCGCTTGGCTCCACCACCAGATATTCCGGGTCCAGGGCGTTGGAGATGGTCAGCACGGCGCTGGCAAGATCCCCCTGGCCTGTGCAGCAAATGCAGTTTTCCGTGGACTCCCATATGCTCAGCTCCTCCCGCCGGAGGGCCTCCCCGTCTATATTGCTCTGGCCCAGCTCGTTTTCATAGACGGCGAAATCCCGCCCCGTCCGGTTGGCCAGGGCTTGAATGAAGGTGGTTTTTCCGGCTCCCAAAAAACCGGATATAATCAGTATTTTCACGAAAATGTCCTCAAAAAACGCCATGCAGCGGGAAAGCTGCCCCCCTGCATGGCGCTGCATTTTTCTTGGTATCAGTCAATGATTACCACAGGCTTAATCAGGTCGGCGGGCTTCGCTCTCATAAGCTGAAGGGCCTCGTCGATGTGATCCCAGCCGTGGAAGATGTGGGTACTTAGGGGGGACACGTCCAGGCGACCGCAGGATACCAGAGACCCCAGCTTCTCCATGCGGAGCCGTCCGCCGGGCATCAGGCCGCCGCTGATGACCTTGTGGCCCATGCCTGCGCCCCATTCTACGCGGGGAATGGTGACAAACTCGCCGGAACCAAGATAGTTCACGTTTCCAATCCTTCCGCCGGGCTTCAGGGCCTTCACCGCTTCCTCAAAGGTGGACACGGTGCCGCCGGCCATACAGACCCGGTCAACCCCCTTTCCGCCGGTCATTGCCATGACCTGGTCGGAAATGCTTCCGTTTTTGTAGCTGATGAAGTCGGTAGCGCCGTATTTTTTTGCCGCCGCCACGCAGACGGGGCGGGTACCGACGGCGATAATCCGGGAGGCACCCCGGAGGTTGGCTCCGGCCACGGCCATCAGGCCCACCGGGCCAATGCCGATGACCAACACCGTGTCGCCAAACTGCACGTCGGCCTGTTCCGCCGCGTGGAAGCCGGTGGGAACCATATCGGAGAGCATACAGGCGTCCGCGAGGCTCATCCCCTCCGGCATCAGGGCCAGGTTTCCGTCTGCGTCGTTTACATGGAAGTATTCCCCGAAAACCCCGTCCTTGAAGTTTGAAAACTTCCACCCGGCCAGCATACCGCCGGAGTGCATGGAAAATCCAGCCTGGGCCTCCAGTGAGTTCCAGTCCGGGGTGATGGCGGGAACCAGCACCTTGTCGCCGGGCTTGAAGTCCTTGACCTCGGAGCCGACCTCCACCACCTCGGCGCAGCACTCGTGGCCGAGAATCATGTCGTGCCGGTCGCCGATGGCGCCCTCGTATACGGTGTGAATGTCAGACGTGCAGATGGCCACCGCCAGGGGGCGGCAGATGGCGTCGATAGGCCCGCAGACCGGGCGTTCCTTCTCGATCCAGCCCGTCTCGCCGATTTTCAGCATGGCATAACCCTTCAAATTGTGTTTCCTCCTGATGAATGAATTTGTTTGTGGCCGGTTTTCCCGGTGGAAAAAGTAATTTTCTGTGCTATTTGCCGCGCCCGCCCGGAGGGGGCGCTTTTGGATTGGCGGGACTCAGCCCGCGTTCCAGCCGCCGTCCAGCAGGAGAATGTCTCCGTTCACATAGCTGGAATCGTCGCTGGCCAGAAACAGCGCCGCGGAGGCGATCTGCTCAGGCGTTCCCATCTCCGGGGCGGTGGCCATCACGGTCTTCACCCGTCCGTAGCCGTTCATGTTCGGCGTTCCCATGGAGGAGGAGATGTTCGTGGCCACACCGCCGGGGGCAATGCCGTTGCAGCGGATTTTATTGGGGATGTACATAAACGCGGTGTTTTTGGTCAGGGAGATAACCGCCGCCTTGGAGGCACAGTAGACCGCCCCCGCGCAGGTTCTCATGCCGCCCAGGGAGGCCACGTTTATAATATTCCCCCCGTCGCCCTGGGCCAGGAACACCTGAACGGCCTTCCGCATGGCGTACATAGGCCCGAAGACGTTGACGGCGAACACCTGCTCCATTTTCTCGTTCGTCGCGTCCCCGATGGGACTCATGTCGTCCATGACGCCGGCGTTATTCACCAAAACATCCAGTCGGCCAAAGGCGCTGACCGCCTTGTCGATGGCGGCGGCAATGTCTGCCTCCTTGGACACGTCTCCGGCGAAGGGTACCACCTGGCCCGGGCAGCCCTCCAGGGATTTGGCAAGCTCCTCCAGCTTTTCCAGCCGCCGGGCTACCGCCACGATGTTTGCCCCCTCCTGGGCGAACAGCTCCACAATGGCCTTGCCCATCCCGGAGGACGCGCCGGTGACAACAACGGATTTTCCTTGCAGTTTCATAACAGAATACGCTCCTTTCCGCTGACTTTCACATACAGGTGTAGCCGCCGTCCACGGGGACGACGCGGCTGGTGACGATGGCAACCTGTCCTGTGAGGTCGAAATAATTTTTCTTTTCCATAGGAAATATTCCTTTCTGTCAGTCTCAAAATGGGTACAATTATATTATTAGATTTTCTTATTAATTATGTACCAAGCGACTAATAATATAATACAGCATATTTTCTTCCATGTCAACAACTTTTTGATAATTTGCACAATAATCTTTCTTTTGACAATGACGTTTTTGTGCAAAATAGATAAACATATCTTTGACGAACCCTGTGATGCCGTGGATTTTTGCGAAAAAAGAAGGAAAAGTCATAGCAACACACAAATTAAGAACCAATTCCACAAAAAAAATCGGCTAAAAAGAACCGATCTATTCAACCTTCACAACAGACCCACCACACGCGAAAAAAGAGGGCTGTACCAAAGCCGTCAGGCAATGGTACAGCCCAAGCTGTTTGTTGGTTTTACGAATTATTGAGCAAGATATTCCTCGTAGGTCATGCAGGTGTAGAGAGCGTTAATAGCCCCATACATGGTGCCGTCCTCCAGGCCGGTGTAATCAGCCTCCTGGGCTTCGGCCAGCTCGCTGATGAGCTGACTGTAGATGTCAGTGGTGGTGTCAGTGTTCACCAGGTCGGTCAGGTAGGCGATGTAGCCCTCCCAGTCACCCTCGGAGGCGGCGGACTCCGCAGAGGCGGTGTCGGCCTCGCCGGTCTCACCGGCGAACTCGGCCTCATAGATGGCCTTGGCCGCGGCGATAATGGCCTCGTCCACTGCGTCGGAGCCTTCCATAATCCATTCGCCGTCCACGATCTCGCAGTCGATCTGCTTGGAGGTGTCGGCAATGTAGATGGAGACGGTGCCGTCGCCCAGGGCGAACTCTACGCTGGTGAAGGACAGAACCATTCCCTCGCCCACATCGACGTCGAAGGGTTCATAGCTGTAATCGGACTCGAAGGCGGCGGCAGCCTCTACCTCGACCTCGGCGGCCTCGCCGATGACGGGGGCGGCGATTTCCGCGTCGCCCTCCTCGCGGGCGGGAGCGTCCGCGCCGGTGATGACGATCTCGCCCTCATAGGTACCGGCGGCGATTTCCGTCTCCACGCCGTCCACGGTCATCACAAGGCTCATGCCCATAACGGTGGAGGTCTCGTCGATGGTCAGGCTGGTCAGGTAGTTGGTGCCGGTAACCATCCAGGTGGAGCCGTTGGTCAGGGTCAGGCTGACGGGGTTGTTCACAGTGGGAGCGGAGATAGCGTCCTCACGCAGGTACATGGTGTAATCCCAGGTGCCGGAGGAGCCGTCGATGGTGCCGGTATAGTAGTCCAGCGCGAACTCGGTCTCGTCCAGGGCGTTGCCCTCGGCGTCGGTGTGATAAGCCCAGGCGGAGGAAATCTCACCGCTGACCTCGGCGTTGTCCAGGGTCACGTTCAGGCCCACCGCGTCGTCGGTGGAGGCGTTATAGATGTTGCCCTGCACCACGGAGTTGGAAATGGAGACCTCGCTGGCGGTGCCGGTCTGCTCCAGCACGTCCTGAGCCAGATATTCCTCATAGGTCAGGTCGGTGATGGTGTTGGCCGTCTCGGCGGGGCCGCCGGCGTTATCATCAGAGTTGGTCTGAAGGACCAAAATGTCCGCGCCGTTCCCGGCCAGGGACACGTCCACGTTGTCTAGGGTGATGACGGTGCTGTAGGTGCCCTGGGTCTGGATCACGGCGAAGATGTTCTGGATGTCAAAGCTGGAGTCGCTGACGGATAGGGTGCCGGTGCCGTTGCCGTTGCCGCCGGAGTGGAGCATGAAGCCGATGCGGCCAGACCAGCCGTAGCTGTTGTCGCTCATGGTGATGGCGCCGGTGGTGATGATGCCCAGATAGTCAGGGGAGTACCAGGCGCTGCCGTAGGCGTAATCCAGCACGCCGGAGTCGGCATAGGCGATGTAGCCGGAGGTCTCGCCATAGCGGCCCACGGTGACGTACCAGGTGGTGCCATTCACGTCATAGGTGAAGTCGTAGTCCTCGGTCTCCTCGTCAGAGGCGGTGCCGACCACGGCTACCATGGAGTTGGAGACAAGGGCGGTGGTACCGGCGGTGCCGGAGTCGGTGGACAGAACGGCCCAGCCGTTGGAGACCACCAGGGAATTTGTAAAGGTGTTGGTGCCAGCGCCACAGGCCAGGCTGGCGCGGATGTTGCCCTCAATGCCCAGGGCGAAGGGGCACTGCTGCATCATGGGAACAGCGTAGTTGTCTTCGGTGTCGTAGGGGTTCGCGTCCTCATCGTTCTCGGAGATGATGACAGAGTCGTTCACAGAGGTCTGGGAGGAGCCGCCGGTGTACAGGCCGCTGCGGATAACGCCGGTGCTGTATATCACGGAGCGGTTGATCTCCACCTGGGAAGCGCCTACCACAACGATACCGGCGCCCCAGCCGTTGAAGTCGTCGCCGCCAGCGCCCACGAAGGACAGGGTGGCGTCGTTGATGGCGTACTCAGAGTCGCTGATGTAGATGCCGGTGAAGTAGTCGCCCTGGGAATCAACTACCACACCGTTGGCTTCGGTGTCGGAGACCTCGCCGTCAAGCTGGGCGGCAGTGACGGACTTGGCCTCGTCATACGCGCCGTTGCCAATGTAGATAGCGGCGGTGTAGTAGAAGGAGCCGAAGGAGGACTGGGCCTTGTCCGCGCCAATAGGAGCGCCGGAGTTGCTGTTGGAGTCTCCCTTTTCCACCAGGGTGATTTCCACATCGCCGGAGAAGCTCTCGCCCTCGGCGTTATAGAGGTCTACCTGCACCCCGTCCACAGTCAGGACGGCGGTATAGGTGGTGTAGTCCACGTCGATCTCCCCGCCGTCATAGACGATCTTGGTGATGCTGGTGAACAGGGTGGAGTCCACGTAGCCCGCGTCGGTAAACTCCTCCGCGTATTCGATGGATTCAATGGTTAGAGCGCTGCCGGCCCAGTGGGTCTAGTCCACCTGGGCCAAATAGCCTGCGGCGGCAGTCTCAGCGCTGGCCTCGAATCTTGCTTCGCTGCTGGAGAATGCCCCCAGGGACAGAACCAGGCAGAAAGCGAGCAGAAGGGCCAAAAATCTAGCGGATCTCTTCATGTGTATACCTTTTCCTTTCCAAATTGTAATACTTTTGTGGCACAATTCACAAAAATCGCACCTAATATAATAGTATAAATCACGGCGTTTGTAAAGATAATTTGAATTGGTTTGTGTAAAATTTCTGTGAAATAGGCCTGCCTGGGGATAGTGTGTGGTTTTTCTATATATTTTTCTTTTATGAACTGATAGGACTTTCCTTGGAATTGCTTATAAAAACGCCCCGACGGATTTCTCCGTCGGGGCTGTCGGTTAAAAGGGATGATGCGTTATCAGGGCATTACTTGGAGGCCTCGCCGGAAGCTTCGCCAGAAGCCTCGCCGGAGGAACCCATGTCGCCCATGTCGGTGTTGGCTACCAGGTCGGAGTGATCCTCCGGGGTGATGCCCTCGGCAATGGCGGCCTCGATGGCGGCTACGCCGTCGGCCACAGCCTGCTCATAGTCGGCCCCGGCGGGGACGACCACGACGTTCTCGTAGGTGCCCGCGGTCAGCTCGACCAGCTCGCCGTCCTGATACACGTCGCCGTCGATGACGCTGGCGTCGTCAATGGTCAGGCTGGCTACATAGCTCAGGCCGGTGCAGATCCAGGCGGAGTTCTCAAGAGAGATGCTGACGGGGTTGCTCACGGTGGGAGCCGCGAAGTTGAGGATCCGTCCGATGGACAGGTAATCATAGGTGCCGTCCCGGCCATAGGAGTCCACGGTCATATCGCCGGTCAGGAGGGTGCCGTCCTCGTCGCAGTGAGCGGCGTAGGCGGAGCTGACGACGCCGGTCAGGGAGGAGTTCACCAGGTTCACGGTGATGCTGTCCGCCTTGAAGCTGTCGCCGTTCATGCTGCCGACGGAGTCATACACGTCGCCGGTCAGGTCGGAATCGGTGATGTTCAGAACGGTCTCGCCGCCCTCGCCGGAGGTGGGGGAGGCCAGATAGGTCTCATAGTCGCTGTAAGGAATCACGAAGGTGGTAGCGCCGGGGCCGCCGCCCAGGTCGTCGGTGTCGATGACGGACAGAAGGCTGCCGCTCCAGGCGGAGTCGCCGGTCAGGTTCACGGTGACGTCGGTCAGGTTCACGGTCTCGCCGTTGCCGCCGCCGGACTTGATCATAACGAAGGTGTCGGTGATATCGAAGTCAGCCTCGCTGATGTCCAGCACCGTGTTGACGGTGGTGCCGTGGCTCATAAAGCCGATGCGGTCAGACCAGCCGTAGAAGCGGCTGGTATCGCTGGCGCCAACGGTGACGGAGCCGCCGGTGATGATGATCAGATAGTCGGGGGCGTACCAGTCGCCGCCGTAGACATAGTCAGAGAAGCCGTCGCAGTAGGCGATATAGCCGGACATCTCGCCGACGCGGCCAAGGGTGATGCCGTATTCCACGTCGCTGATGGTGGCGGTGGTGTCGTATTCAGCGCCCTCCTGGGCCTCCTCGATGACGCCGAGAACGGCGGTCACGTCTGTGGCGACCAGGGTGCCGCTGCCAGAGTCGGTGGACAGAACGGCCCAGCCGTTGGAGGCCACCAGGCAGTTGGTATAGATGCCGTTGCCGCTGCCGCAGACCAGGGTGGCGCGGATGTTGCCGGTCAGGCCCAGAGCGAAGGGCACCTGCTGCATCATGGACACAGCGTAGTTGTCCTCAGTGGTGTAGGCCACCAGATCCTCGTCGTTGTAGCTCTGGATGACAGTGTTGGTCACGGTGACGGTGGAGGTGCCGCCGGACCAGATGGCGGAGCGGAGGGCGCCGCCGGTGATGAAGACACAGTTATCGATGGTCAGGCTGGCAGTGCCTGCGGCCACGGCCACGATGCCGAAGCCGGAGAAGTCGTCGCCGCCCTTGCCGAAGGCGGTGAAGGTGGAGTCGGTGATGGAAATCTCGCCGCTGGCGGCATAGATGGCGGAGAAGTAGTCGCCCTCGGAGTCAAAGACCATGCCGGAAACGCTGGTGTCGTCAATCACAGCACCGCCCTGCGCGGCCTCCACGGAGCTTTCCTCTGCGTAGCCGTCCTCATCGAAGTAGGCGGCGGCGGTGAAGTAGATGGAGCCGATCTGGCTGCCGGCGTCGTCGCCGAACTTGGAGCTGCCGCTGTTGGTGGAGGCAGCCTTGGCAACCAGGGTGATCTCCACATCGCCGGTGTAGGTGACGTTTTCGGCGTTATACAGGTCTACCTGCACGCCGTCCACGGTCAGGACGGCGGTGTAGGCCGTGTAGTCCACGTCGATCTCGCCGCCGTCATAGACGATTTTGGAGATGCTGCCGAACAGGGCAGAGTCCACGTACTCCGCGTACTCCTCCGCAATCTCAACGGATTCGATGGTCAGGCTGTCGCCCGCCCAGTGGGTCTCGTCCACCTGGGCGAAGGAGCCTGCGGCCTCCCCGGAGGCCTCGCCGCTGGCAAAGGCGCCCACGGACAGGAGCAGGCAGAACGCCAGCACCAGGGCCAGGACTTTGGATGCTTTCTTCATTTCGGTGTTTTCCTTTCTCGATTGGATAATTTTTAGCTGCATACAGGATTATTCCTTATTTACAGCGGATAACGATACTACTTATTATAAATTCTGCGGGTCTGTTTGTAAAGACAAAAATTTAGCAACGGATTTGTGAAGTATACCCTAAAAAATTTTCTTGACTTTGCCGTCAGGTTTGAGTATAATAACAAGGCTTGAATTGCATAACACATCAAATTCGATCGCTCTGGAGAAGTCGCGTAGCCAGGTCGAGCGCGCACGATTGGAAATCGTGTATACCCCAAAAGGGTATCGAGGGTTCGAATCCCTCCTTCTCCGCCAACAGAAAACCCTGTAGTTTCAATGACTACAGGGTTTTTCCTATTTTATCGCGGCCCGCATGACGCTGTAGGTGCCCAGGTTTAGCTTGGGGTATTGGGTTACGTCCTGGCCGGGGAAGGCGTTGCCTTCGATGAAGACGGGGCCGTCGTCCCGGGTGATGGCTACGTCCCAGCCTACATAGCGCACCTCCGGCACCTCCCTGGCGCCTGCTGTCACCAGGGCCTTAATCTCCTCCCACTGGGGGATAACGACACCTATGATCGCCTGTCCCGTGGCGGGATGGACAGGGTAGGTGGCCCGGTACTTGTCGTAGCCGTCCGTACACAAAACGCCCCGGCTGGTGTCAATGGTGGCGGCGATGCCCCCGTGGTTGAAGTTGTCCACCACGGACTCGCCCCGGCCCATTCGGACGCACCCGGCCACAATGCTCACCTCATCCCCGTTCAGGATGGTGACGAGCCGGACGGTGTTCACAGAGGAGGGGCAGAGGGAGGCCATGGCGCCGCACTGCACCACCACGTCCTCTATGAGAAAGGCCCTGTCCGCCATCAGCCGGTCATACAGCGCCCTGGGTTCCTGGGCCGCCGTATAGTAGACGGCCACCCCCTTGCCGCAG
>JAJBVW010000091.1:8857-11178 GCA_020866945.1 Oscillospiraceae bacterium | reverse complement strand
CGGTGAGCAGGTTCAGGATGGTGGACTTCCCCGCCCCGTTCGGCCCCAAAAGGGCCACCCGCTCCCCCTGGTTTATCTCAAAGGAGACATCCCGGAGGATTTCATTGCCCCCGAAGCTCTTTTTTACGTTGTGGAGTGAAATGTCTATCATAATTAGAAAATACTTTCCCAGCGGGCCGATGCAGGCCCGCCTTTTATTTATCCAAAGACCGCCTGCTGCAGGACGGTGTTTGCGATGGGGGATGCCACGGCGTAGCCGCCGCCGCCGTTCTCCACGACGACTACGAACGCCAGGGGCGCGTCGGAATTGGTAATGAATCCGGCAAACCAGGCGTGCGAGGTGCCGTCGCCCACCTCGGCGGTGCCGCTCTTTGCGTGCATTTCCAGGCCGGGGTAGCTGCTCGAGCCATAGCTGTATTCCACGTTATAGCTCATCATTTCGGACAGAGTATTCGCCGTGGCGCTGCTCATCAGCTTGGTAGTCCCGGCGGACTTCCCATACAGGAGAGACGGCTCCACCACTGTGCCACCGTTCGCGATGGCCCCCACCAGGCGCAGGAGCGCATAGGGGTTCACCATGTCCTCATACTGACCGATGCCCTCCCAGGCGGTGCTGTTGGCATCCCCCTGGGCACTGGTGACGCTTCCGGCGGCGGTGGTAATCTCGCCATTGATGGAGTGGCTGCTGGTCAGGCCGTACGCCTCGGCATACTCCGCGATGGTGTCCCCGCCCAGCTGGACGGATATTTCCGCAAAGGCCACGTTGCAGGAATTTGCCAGGGCCTGCTCCACCGTCTGCGTGCCATGGGTGCCGGAGCAGGTGACGGTCTGGCCGCCGATGGTGGTGCTACCGGTGCAGGTGAAGGTCTGGCTCCATATATCGGAGATGTTCTCAATAGCCGCCGCCATGGTCACGAGCTTAAACACCGACCCGGGGACATAGGTGGCGTTGACGCCCCGGTTGAGATAAACCCCATCATAGGAGCTGTCCGTGCTGTCAAAGCCATATTCCGGGTCATAGGAGGGGGAGGACACCATGCAGAGAATCTGCCCCGTCTCATAATTATAGACAAGCACGGCTCCCTTTCTTCCGTTCAGCGCGTTATAAGCGGTCACGTTCAGATCCGCGTCGATGGAGAGCTTCACCGTGCCCCCGCCGGTGGTGGTGCCGGTGAGAAGGCTGTAACTCACAAGCTCCGAGCGGAAGGCGTTCAGCGCCCCGGTGCCGATGTTTCCGTCCACATCCCCCACCACATGAAGGCAGGCGGTGCGCACGGCGCTGCTGTCCGCATAGGAAATGCCGCCTTCGCTGGCCGCAGCCAGAACCACGTCGTTTCTGTCCGTGACGGAGCCGCTGTTCAGAGAGCCGTTTGTGTAAACGCTGTCATTTGCATAAAAGGAGGCCCAGTCGCCCCCGTCCCGGACGAGGCGGAAGATATAGACGCCCATCCCCACCAGGATTAGGGCCATCAAAATCAAAACGGCAGCTGCCCGGTTGGTAACTTTTTTCATCGGTTATCCTCCCTGTAGGCGCGACCTCGCCGAGCACGCCGGCGGTCGGTATTTCCGTCCGGGCCATACGCGCCGTAGCGGTCGCGGCCCTCATCCTCCGGCTCCTCCACGCCCGCGCCGCCGGAGAATTTCTCCGGCCGCTTCACGGCGAAGCTGCCCCGCGCCCTGGTGTCGCAGCCCTTGACGAAGGCCAGCAGCATCCAGCAGGACAGCAGGCTGCTGCCGCCCCGGGACACAAAGGGGAAGGTGACGCCGGTGAAGGGCAGAATGTCCATGGATCCGAATATGTTCAGCGCCATCTGGGTCATCATAACGGTGACAGAGGCCGCCGCCGCAATGACGAAATAGGAGGAGCGGCCGGCCGAGGCGTTTTTCACCACAAAGCCCGCCAGAGCCAGGATGGAGGCCACACAGCAAAGGCCGGTAATCAGTCCCAGCTCCTCGCACACCACGCCGAAGACCATGTCCGTGTCCCCGGCGGTCACGTCCACCAGCCAGCCGTTGCCGGAGCCTTGCCCGAACAGGCCGCCGCTCGCGGCGGCGCTCATGGCCCGCACCTGCTGATAACCGGTGTCATAAATATCCTCCCAGGCGTGGCCCCAGGTCTGGAAGCGGGCCAGCACATAGGGCCGGGCGGACAGCACCACCATGATGGCCAGGGCAGCGCCGCCGATGGCCAGGAAAAGGGTGGCGAAGCTGCCGGAGCGCATAAAGGAGATGACCAGGACCGTGACGAAAACCACCGGGGCCGACCCAAAGGGCCGCGGCCGCGGGAGGGCGCCGGCGCAGGGGGGGGGTCGGCCGGGGTG
>JAJBVW010000091.1:5163-8847 GCA_020866945.1 Oscillospiraceae bacterium | reverse complement strand
CGATAACCAGGCAGGGAACGCAAAACACCCGGGCCGCCCCGAAGGCCCCCATCAGGGCCATGGCCCCCACGCAGACGGCGGAAAAGCCGATATAGAAAATCAGGTTTTTGTTCACAAACAGCCGCTCCAGGGTAGCGGCGCTGGCGTAGATATACAGCACCTTCACAAATTCCGAGGGCTGAATGGAGAAGCCGCCGATGGTGATCCAGTTCTGGGCGCCGTATGTCACCTGGGCGAAAATCAGGTTGATGGCAAGCAGGACGACGGAGGCCCCGGCGGCGACCATGTTCAGGGATTTTGTCCGCTTCAGATCCCGGATCCACAGCCCCAGAATCAGAAACAGCACGATGCCCGCCAGGATGAAAATCACCTGCTTTATCATGGAGCTTGCGTCCGGCACAGAGGATGCCGCCACGCTCAGGCCGATGGTAGTCAGGAAGAAGCCCAGGGTCTCCGGCTCAAAGCCCGTCTGCCCGGAGGCCCGCAGGACGCAGAAATACACCCACTGGGCGGCGCACAAAATGCCGAAGGCCATGGCAACGCTCGCCCCCGCGTCCTCGTTATAGGTCATCTGCTGCAAAACGAGAAGGATTTGCAGCACCGTGAGAAGCAGCATCGTGGCCCCGGGGCGCACCCGGCGGCCCGGCGCATGGCGGTATTTCAGCAGAGCGGCCCGCTCCTGCTCCGTCAGGTCTACAAACCGGGCAGAGACGCGCCCCAGGGTCAGCACGTCCGCATCGGCGATAGCCGCGCCGCCGGCTGTCACCTGCTCGCCGTTTACATAGGTGTCCCCCCGGCCCAGGTTATAGACCGTCCACCCTCCGGCGGCGTCCCGTATCAGACAGGCGTGAAGCTTCTCCACCGAGGGGTCGTTCAGCTGCCCGTCCACGGATTTGGCCCGGCCCAGAATACACTCCCAATGGCGCAAAGGCACCATGATCTCCCCCGGCAGGTAGAGATAGGCCCAGGTCTCCGGCTCATATCGTTCCTGGAGCATACTGCGTATGCAGCGCGTCACGATGGCCACGCACACCAGCGGCAGAATATACCGGGAAAGAGCCGCCAGCCACGGGGCGGTCTCCCCAAAAATCAAGCGCAAAAGATCCAACAGTCCACCTTCCTTGTGGCGGCCTGTTTAAAAAAACAGGCAAAAAGTTCATACAATCCAGTTGACATTATACAATTTAATAACTAAGATGTAAACCATGAAGCACAAAACAGTTTTTTGGGCGCTGCTGTTCGCGGCGCTGGCCGCCGTGAGCGCGGGGGTATATCTGCTCCGCGCGCCGGGCGGCACGGAGGCCGTGGTCTATGTGAACGGGGAGGAATACCAGCGGATCGACCTGTCCGCCGTGGCGGTTCCTTATGAGTTCACCATCGAAACAGAGGACGGCTACAACACCGTCCGGGTCAGCCACAGATCCATCGAGGTCATAGAGGCGGACTGCGACGAGCAGGTCTGCGTCAACCAGGGACAGATAACGGACGGGGCAGTACCCATTGTATGCCTGCCTCACCGGATCGTGATACAGATAGAGGACGAGGGATGAAACGGACGCAAAAGCTTGTATTCATGGCGCTGCTGACAGCCATCAGCCTGTGCGTATGGCTCATAGAGGCGCAGATTCCCCTGCCCATCCCGGTGCCGGGGGTGAAGCTGGGCCTTGCCAGCGTCGTCACCCTGACGGCCATGGCCCTGCTGGGGCGGCGGGAGGCGCTTTGCGTGCTGCTGGTGCGCATCGTCCTCTCCGCTCTGTTCGCGGGGAGCTTTTCCGTCATTTTGTTCTCTCTGGCGGGCGGGCTGCTCTCCTGGGCGGTCATGGCCCTGACCATAGGCCTGTTCGACGAAAAGAGGCTCTGGGTCGTCAGCATCCTGGGGGCCATCGGCCACAATGCCGGTCAGCTTCTGGCCGCCGCCGGGGTCATGAAATCCGCCGCCGTGCTGTGGTACGGCCCGGCGCTGCTGTGCGCCGCCATCGTCACCGGCGCTTTCACCGGGGTCGCGGCCCTGTATCTTATCCGCGCCCTGCGAAAGCACTTGAAGCTGTTTAAATAAGATTATCATATAAGGAGCGAAAAACCGTGTCAATCAATCGAAAAGCCATGAAGCAGGGCGCCAAGGACGCCATCCGCCAGACAAGGCCCCGCCCCATCTGGGTGACGCTGGCGCTGACCCTTGTGCTAATACTGCTGACCGTCCTGACTCTGGTCATAGACGGAGAGTGGGCGGCCTACATGGAGATGTACCAGGCCGCGCTGGAGGGTGTGGCCCTCTATGTGGAGCCGAGCGGCACCACAAGCTTCTGGGGGTGGCTGCTGAGCATCGCCCTCGAGGTCATGACAATAGAGCTGACCATGGGCTTCGTGCTGTACGCCATGCGGGTCTCCCGTCTGGAAAAACCCGGTTTCGGGGATTTGTTCGATTCCTTTGGGATGTTTTTCCGGGTCATATGGATTTATATCCTGCCGAGCCTGCTGCTGGCTCTGTGGTCGCTGATTTACGCGATACCGGCGGCGGCCCTGGCCGTGCTGGTGGACGGCTACTGGCCGCTGGTAGTCTGCCTGCCCCTGCTGATTCCCATGATTCGGGCCAATTACGGCTATCGCCAGGCCACGTATCTCATGTTCGACCACCCGGAAATGACCTGTATGCAGTGCATCCGCATGAGCCGGGACATGATGGACGGCCACAAGTGGGAGCTGTTCAAACTGAATCTGAGCTTCCTCGGCTGGTACCTACTGAGCCTGATCCCCTTCGTGGCTCTGTGGGTGACGCCCTACACCGCGGTCACCCGCGCGAGATACTTTGACGCAGTGAACCAGGACTACGCCGCCAAGCGCCCCGCGCAGGAGATTCCTCCCGTGGAACCTCCGACCGTATAAAGAACACAAGGGGCTTTATCAAAGCGTTCATTTGATAAAGCCCCTCGTATCATAGCATCGGCTCTTTATGGTTTTAGTATGCCGTATTATACGATCGGAACTGGGCGGGCTTTGGCCGGAAGTGGATGCCGGAGACGATGCCCATGGCAGCAAAGGTTGAAAACAGGGACGAGCCGCCATAGCTGAAAAAGGGCAACGTCAGGCCGATGACCGGGGTCAGACCGATGCACATACCGATGTTTTCAAACATCTGGAAGGTGAGCATGGCGGCCACCCCGAAGCAGATAAGCATACCCATGGTGCTGTTGGAGCGCAGCCCCACCACAACACAGCGGATGATGATGGCCAGCAGCAGACCAATCACCACAAGGCAGCCAATCATGCCCAGCTCCTCTCCGATGGCAGCGAAGATATAGTCCGCGTGCTTGCTCGCGATGGCCTCAGACTGCGTCTGAGACCCCTGGTAAAGCCCGGTGCCGGTCAGGCGGCCGGAGGCCAGGGCCAGCTTGGCATGGGTCTGCTCCCAGGTGATGCCGTAGCCGTCCGGATCCACCACGTCCGGGATATAGGGGGCCAGGATGCGCTCCTTCTGGTTTGTCGTCAGGACGTTATTCCAGGCGATAGGAATGACCACCGCCATGGCCTCCGCGCCGAACACAAACCAGTACAGCTTCAGCCCGGAGGCAAAGGCCATGACCAGGAAGATAAAAAAGAACACCAGCGCGCTGCCCAAATCGTCTGACACCCCCAGCAGCAGCACAAACCGGAAGCCGAAGTGAAGGGTGATCTGCAGTACAGACA
>JAJBVW010000091.1:0-5153 GCA_020866945.1 Oscillospiraceae bacterium | reverse complement strand
CGAGCGGTATGCCTTCAAATAGGCCATATGCTTGGCTGACAGGACGATATAAATGACCTTGACCACCTCGGAGGGCTGTATGCCAATGCCGAGAAAGCGAATCCAGCCCTTATTGCCGGTGTCGCCGGCGATACCGAATGGAATCAGCAGCAGAAGCAGACCCACCTCTACCACCAGCAGCAGCGGCCACTGGTCGGAGATGATGTCGATGTCGATGACGGTGAAGATAAAATACAAAACAATGCCAATCAACAGCGCAAATACCTGGACGGAGACATAGGATGCCGACCCCCAGGAGCTTGTGGCGCTGGATATGACGACGATACCCAGGATGGAGGCGGCCAGACACAGCGTAAACAGCAGCATATCCGCCCGCTTCAAAAAATCCCGCACATCGGAAAGCTTCAGCTTCAAGAGCCTGTCCTCCTTTCGGCGCATAGCAGGGTTATCTTTTTGCAAAAAACGCCCGCGCCCGCAGACGCAGCGATAGCAGCCCCTTTTTCCGGCCTATTATAGCACGGCCCGCAAAATAACGCAAATTCCATCGGGAAACAAGAGAGGAAGAAACATGGACGATCACAAAGGACACAGAACGCGCCTGAAAGAACGCTTCACAAGGTACGGGCTTGACAACTTTGACGACCACAATGTGCTGGAGCTGCTGCTGTTTTACGCGCTGCCCCGGCGGGACACAAACCTTCTGGCCCACAGGCTTTTGACTACATTCGGCTCCCTGGCCGGCGTGTTCGACGCGTCGCCGGAGGCGCTGATGACCGTCGATGGCATTGGGGAAAACGCAGCGGGGCTGATACGGCTGGTGCCGGAAACGGCCCGCCGGTATCTCATCAGCAAGGCCGAGCCTGTCGGCGCCCTGTCGAACAGCGAAGCGGCGGGACGGTATCTCATCCCGCGCTTTTTTAACCGCAGCAATGAGGAGATCTATATGATCTGCCTGGACGCCGCCCTGAAGGTTCTGGACTGCCGCCTGATCAGCCAGGGCAGCGCCTGCTACGCCAATATCAGCGTCCGCAGAGTCGTGCAGCTGGCCCTGAGCCAAAACGCCTCCGCCGTCATTCTGTCCCACAATCACACCTGCGGCATTGCCCTGCCCTCCAGAGAGGATGTGGACACCACCATACGCATCCGAAGCGCCCTGGCGCTGGTGGAGGTAACGCTGGTAGACCACATCATTGTGTCGGGGTTCGACTTTGTCTCCATGTCGGACAGCGGTTTTCTTGACAAATCGTCGTGACCATTGCAGGATTTTTTCCATCGTCCTGCATGATTCGCGCAAATTCGAGGCTCTTCCCCAAAATTCGCTGGATTATGTAGCCGGATTTTTTGATACAATTTGTTTCTGGCCACGTGTCGCAAATTGGATAAAAATGGTAATTTCCCCTCAATCCATTCCCACCAAATGAAAATTTGATTGTTGAAATCTCTGTTGAAAATGTCGATAACTTCCTGCATTAGTTCCAGGTTATAGAATTATGTCAAATCCTCGCCGCCCGCGCCGGCAGCCCGCAAACCGTTTGCACGCCTAAAAAATTCCGCCGCCCCGCCTTGCCGCTCGGACGAAAAAATTGGAAAATTCTGTAAAAAATTCTGTATCAAATCGTGCATTTTCTCTCTCGTAATACAATTTGTTATCGCCCGCCCCGGACAGAAAAAAGCACGCCGCGATTTTTCCTTCGCGGTGCGCTTTTTGTGTTTTCTCTCAGCGGCAGTGCTTCACAGGCGCTTATACCTCCGGCGGCTGTGTCAGCTCCTCCAGGAGCTGATAAAATTCCGGCCAGCGGCGCTATAGACTGACGGGGCGCCCCCCATCCGCCAGGAAGCAGTGGACGCTCTCAGCAGTGCAGACGGTCTCCCCGTCCACGGTCATGGTATAGCCCAGAGTCAGCTTCGCGGCCTTCAGCTCCCGGATGGAAACGGCGATCTCAAGCACATCCGGGAAGGTTGTGCTGCGCCGGTACTGGCAGTTTACGCTCAGCACAGGAGAGGCCAGCCCCTCCCGCTCCATGCGGTCATAGCCCCAGCCCAACTGATCCATAAAGTCGATCCGGGCCTCCTCCATATAGTGCAGGTAGTTGGCGTGGTGCGTCACCTGCATTTTGTCCGTCTCATAATACTGTACCTTTCGGCGATATGGCGATATGGAAATCATGGCTTCAGAAACTGTCCCTCATTTTCTTCTCGGTTTTATTCCCCCACTTGACCTTCGGCTCCTTGTGCTCCAGCAGGCGGAAAATGCTGCCCCGGTTGCGCCAGACGATGACCAGGGCCATGAACAGGGCCAGGGTGCCGGCCAGGCCCTTCAGGTTCTCCGCGGATACGAAGATCCAGGCGGCGGGCGCCCCCGACAGGCAGGCGCACAGCCCGGCCAGGGACACGTACTGGGAGAAGGCAATCACGATGATGTATACGGCGGAGACCACCAGGCCCACCCGCCAGTCCGCCAGCCACAGGGTTATCAGGCAGCAGATGATGCCCTTGCTGCCCCGGAACTTGTTCTGGATGGGGTAGATGCTCCCCAGCGTCAGGCAGAAGCCGGCGAACAGCTTGCCAATGACTGGGAACCCGTCCCCGGGGATGGACAGCAGCAGCGCCCCCAGCAGCACGGCGATGACGCCCTTGAGGATGTCCACGCCCATGACGGCCAGGCCCCACCGTTCCCCGAACACATGGGTGAAGTTCGCGTAGCTGGCTCTGCCGTTTCCCATCCGGCGCAGATCCTTGCCGAACACGAACCGCGCCAGCAGCACGGGGCTGTTCAGCGCGCCCAGAGCATAAGCGATAACGGCGATGAGTATGAGAAGAACGGGTATCATTCTTGGTCTCCTTTCTGTCGGATCGTCAGCTTCACCGGCGTTCCCTCCAGGCCAAAGGCGGCCCGGATACGGTTTTCTATATATCTCTGATAGGAGAAGTGGAACAGCTCCCGGCTGTTGCAGAAAATGACAAAGTGAGGCGGCTTGACCCCGGTCTGGGTCATATAGTAGACCTTCAGGCGGCGGCCCTTGTCCGTGGGGGGCTGCTGCCGGGCCTGCGCGTCCGCAAGGACGTTATTGAGGGTTCCCGTGCTGATGCGCATGGACGCCTGCTCGTTCACATTATTTATCATCTCAAATATACGCCCTGTGCGCTGTCCCGTCAAGCAGGAGATGAACAGAACCGGGGCGTAGTCCATGAAGGACAGATCCCGCTTCACCGCCTGACGCATACGCTCCATGGTGTTGGTCTCCTTCTCCACCAGATCCCACTTGTTCACCACGATGATGCTGGCCTTGCCCGCCTCATGGGCAAGCCCGGCAATTTTTGTATCCTGCTCCGTGACGCCCTCTCTCGCGTCCAGCATGATAAGGCATACGTCGCTGCGCTCGATCGCAAGCTGCGCACGCATGACGGAAAACTTCTCCACCCGGTCGTTCACCTTGGATTTCCGGCGAATGCCGGCAGTGTCGATGAAAAGATAGCTGCCGTATTGGTTCTCCAGCGGGGTGTCCACCGCGTCCCGGGTGGTGCCGGGCATATCCGCCACAATGACCCGGTTTTCTCCCAGCAGCCGGTTGATGAGGGAGCTTTTGCCGACGTTCGGCTTTCCTATCACCGCCACACGGACAACGTCCGGGTCGTCCTCTTCCTCCTCCGGCGGGGGGAAGTGGGCCACGCACGCGTCCAGCAGGTCGCCGGTGCCGTGGCCATGGACGGCGGAGCCGGGGATGGGATCCCCCAGGCCCAGGTTATAAAACTCATAAAAAGCCGGGTCGTTCGGGCCGGTGGCGTCCATTTTGTTCACTGCCAGCACCACGGGCTTTCCGCTGCGCTGGAGCATATTGGCAACATCCTGGTCTGCGGCGGTAATGCCGGTGCCGATCTCTGTCACCAGCACAATCACATCCGCCGCGTCGATGGCGAGCATGGCCTGCTCGCGCATGAAGAGGAGTATTTCGTTGGAGGTATTCGGCTCGATGCCGCCGGTGTCCACAATATCAAAGCTGCGGCCCGCCCACTCGCAGGGCGCATACAGCCGGTCGCGGGTCACGCCGGGGGTATCCTCCACAATGGACAGCCGCCGCCCGGCCAGGCGGTTGAACAGGTGGCTCTTGCCCACGTTCGGGCGGCCCACGATGGCCACCAGGGGTCTGCTCATGCTATCGCCTCCTTTTTTTACATTCATTTTTGATAAAAAGCAGGCTTTTTATACAGTATACTACTTTTATCGCTTAATTTCAACAGATAGCACAGTAGGGACGGTGGTAACCGTCCCAAAAAATTTTTAAATCGTGGTATGCCAGCAAAAAGGGAGGCAAAAGCCCCCCTGCTTTGCGGTAATTAGTTCTCCTCCACGGCGATGACCTGACGTCCGTCATACTGGCCGCAGGACGGGCACACGCGGTGAGGCTGATGATACTCGCCGCAGTTGGGGCAGGCCACCAGCTTGGGAAGGCTCAGCTTCCAGACGCTGGAGCGCCGCTTGCTCTTTCTGGCATGGGATACTTTTCTTTTAGGGACTGCCATTGCTCACACCTCCTGTATTATCATCCAGAAGCTGTCCCAGGACAGCCAATCTTGGATCTGTTGGCTTTTTGCAGTCGCATGGGCCGTCGTTCAGGTTCCTGCCGCAGGTAGGGCACAGGCCCTTGCAGTCCTCCCGGCACAGGAATTTCTGGTCTGTGTCCAGGATGAAGCAGGTCTCCAGCACGTCGCCCACGTCCACATTGTCCCCCGCCAGGGGGAACAGGTCGGGGTCGTCCGCATCCTCCGCGTCCGCCTGGAGCGTGACCCGGAACTGCCGGGACACGGGCCGCCGGAACTCCGCGGCGCACCGATCGCAGCAAAGGGTCATATCCGCCTCCACAAGAGCGTCCATTTCCAGGATGCCGGCGGTATTTTTCACCTGGCCCTCCGCCGTCACCGGGCCGTTGAAGGCCACAAGACCGGCAAAGGAGAGCCGCTGCGTATTCAGCTCGCACCGAAAGGGCACACGGCCCCCGGGCCTTTCGATGATTTCATGCAAATCTAAAAGCATGGGACAAACCTCACATAGTCGCCAAAGCCAAAATATTATAAATTATTAGAGTCCCATTGTCAACCTAATTTTTTCGTGATAAGATATTTTCATGAGAGAATTTATTGTTACAAAAAACGAC
>JAJBVW010000159.1:7459-11307 GCA_020866945.1 Oscillospiraceae bacterium | reverse complement strand
TTGCTGGTCTTGCACACCAGGTCGAAGGCATCCTTGGGGTCATATACTGTCTGTTTATCAATGAGCTTGGCGCTCTCTTTATAATTCTTGCCTCTGAACATTCAAAATTTCCTCCAATAATGTGGTTAAGCGGAAGTTTTCCTCCCACATGAACGGGCTTAGTCGCCCACCAGAACGCCCATGCTGCGGCAGGTGCCGGCAATCATGCTCATGGCCGACTCCAGACTGGTGCAGTTCAGGTCTGGCATTTTCTGCTCCGCAATCTTCTGCAGATCCGCCTTCGAGATGGTGGCTACCTTGTCCCGCTGAGGCACGCCGGAGGCGTGTTCGATGTTGCAGGCCTTCTTGATGAGCAGGGCCGCCGGGGGCGTTTTGGTGATGAAGGTGAAGCTGCGGTCGGCGTACACGGTGATGACCACGGGGATCATCATGCCCATGTCGCCCTTTGTGCGCTCGTTGAAGTCCTTGGTGAACTGGCCGATGTTGATGCCATACTGGCCAAGGGCGGGGCCAACGGGGGGCGCAGGAGTTGCCTTGCCCGCCGGAACCTGGAATCTAACGTATCCAACAATTTTTTGAGACATTTTTCATTACTCCTATGTGACCCTCTGTATAAAGAGGTCGTAAATAATCAATCTTCCTTTACCGGCTCGACCTGATCCAAATCCAAATCGACCGGCGTCTCACGTCCGAACATGGAGATAATGACCCGCACACGATCTTTTTCCGGCTCCAGCTCGTCCACTGTGCCGAGGAAGCCCTCCAGCGGGCCTTCCATGACCTTGACCGTGTCGCCCAGATTAAAGGCCGCAATGACCTCATGCCGCTCCATGCCGAGGCTTAAAACCTCCTCCTCGGTCAGAGGGACGGGCTTGCCGTCCATTGACACGAAGCCTGTGGAGCCGCGGGCGTTGCGAATGAGGTGCCAGGTGTCGTCCGTCAGGATCATTTTCACCAGCACATAGCCCGGGAAAATCTTGCGCTCATAGGTCTTGTCGCCATTGTCAGTGTGTTCGGTGACGCTCTCTGTGGGGATCTTGACCTCCAGGATAAGATCCTCCATATGGCGGTTCTCTGCCGATTTCAGAATGGAGGCAGAGACGGTGTTTTCATAACCGGAGTATGTGTGAACCACATACCATTTCGCATCCTCAGCCATGATATTACGCGAAGATGTTGATGAGCGCTTTCACAAGCGCCTGTGCCGCGCTGTCAAAGCCCCAAAGGACGATAGCGCACACAACGATCATGACTACAGCAATGCCGGTGTTCTTGGCGGTCTGCTTGCGGGTGGGCCAAACCACCTTTTTCAGCTCGCTCTTCATATCCCGGAACCATTTGCCGACGCGCTTGAAGAAGCCAAGCTTTTCCGTGGTCTTCTTGACGGCGACCTTCGGGGTAGCGGGGGCGGTGTTGTTCTTCTTTTCCTCTGCCATGATTGCTGCCTCCCTTTACTTGGTTTCCTGATGCAGCGTGTGCTTCCGGCAGAAGGGGCAATACTTGTTCAGTTCCAGCTTTTCCGTGGTGTTTTTCTTGTTTTTGAACGTATTGTAGTTCCTCTGCTTGCATTCGCTGCAGCGTAGCACGACCTTGATTCTCGCTTCTGCTGCCATAGTTTCGGCACCTCCTTGTTATATTGCCTCCCTGTTCCGGCCATAACGGGTTCTCCCGCCCGGACGGCAGGTAAATGCTATGTTATCACACTTCCCTGGAAATTGCAATGGGTTCCCCGCAAAAAATTAGAAAGGCGAAAAACTTTTTTGCGGCGCGCACAGGCCGGGGCCTGTTTCTGGCCCCGGCCCGTGAATTTGCCGGTATGCTTTTATTTTACGACCTTCAGATGGCGGGTGCTGACGGGCTGTTCCATGATTTCCGGGTTTGCCAGCAGCTCCTTCAGCCGGGCGAAGGCCAGGGCGAAGTAGTGGCCGGAGCAGATGCGCTCGTCCATGACGACGCCGATGGGCAGACTACGGACAAGCTCGATCTCTCCGCCCTTGCCCCGCTTTGGCACGTCCCGCATATTGCCCATGGCCAGGGCGATGGAGGTGGAGCCGAAGTCGTATACGTGGTGATAGATGTGGTTTGTGCGGATGCTGGTCAGATTCGTCATCAGAAGACTTGCGTGGAAGGGGCTGACGTCTATGAAGGCCTTTGGCAGCAGGCCGTGCCGATCCGCGAAACGCACCACCCATCCGACCACGTTCACCAGGTCGCCTATCTTGCACAGGGGAGCCATGAGCTTATCCAGGCCGTTTTCGTCCTCCTTTGCCGTGGAGGAATTTTTCTCTACATACTCGTCAAGCTTCCGCTGCACGTCGAAGACTGTGTCCTCCGGGTCGAAATAGAGCTTGCCCATGGTGCCGTTGTTGGCCCGGTCGCCGGGACGCAGCACCACCAGGGAGACGGAGATGTCGTTGTGCTGGAATATCTTCCGCCCGGACACGAAGCGGTTCAGGGACGGAAACTCCGACACCATCTGGACATAGGCCGCCAAAATCAGCGTCATATTGCTGAGACGAACGCCCTCCCGCCGCTTTTTATTCAGATATTTCCGCATAGGCTCTATGGGAATATCGATCGTGGTCATATTCATGGCGTCGTGACGCGCAGTCAAAAGCTGGGGAATCAGGGTGTACATCGGCCCTTCATCTCTTACGCGTGTACCGTCTCTGCCCATTGTATTTGCCTCCTTTAAGGACACCGGCTGCCGCCGGAAAAAACTTAAATATATTTAAGCATATTTTGCGCTGAAATGCAATACCTCGGCGCGTGAAAATGAAAATTTTAGCTATCTTGCCATACTGTCCAGAACGAAAAAGGGCGCGGTTCCGAAAAACCGCCCCTTTTCTAAGCTATATTGTTTTTTCGTCTTTACTGCTTCACCTGCTGGAACAGCCAGTCGCGAACTGCGCTGATTTTGTAGGCGTGGTCGAAGGAGTACATATGCTCGCTGCCGGTAGAGGCGGAATCCATGCCGTCCGGCAGGACGCTGCCCTCCTCCCAGGCGATAAAGTTTGCAAGATACCCCTCGTCGATCAGGGCCTGGACGGCCTCCTCGATGACCTCGGTCTCGTCCTTGGCGTTCAGCTGGGCCTGACCGTAGGCCACGCCGTCCTCGTCGAACATGGCGATGACGTTGGCCATGCCCTGTGAGGCTTTTTCATCGCCTTCGGCGGCGAAGTAGAAGAAGGGCTGCTCCTCCAGCGCGGCGAGAATCTCCACCGGCCACTGGCCGTCCACATAAAGGCTGGCGGCGAACAGGTCGGGATAGGTGCCGTTGAGATACAGAGCCGTCATACAGCCCATGGACTGCCCGGTGATGTAAAGGCGGTTTTCGTCGATGCTGTAGGTCTCCTGGAGGGCGGCGAGCAGATTCAGGGTGGCCGCCACATAGTCCGTCACGTCCTCCTCCCCGTCCAGGATGTTCTCCGGGTACTCCGGGGCCAGAACGAAGCAGGGGTGCTTCTCCTGATCCTCCTCCGTGGCCCATACCAGCGCGCCATAGCCCTGCTCCAGGGCGTCCGTGGTCTCGCCACCGACCACGCTGGAATCGGGAATGAACAGCACCAGGGGATAGGCCTGGGTCTCATCATAGTCCTCCGGCACGAACAGGTTATAGGAAAAGCTCCTGCCGGTCTCCTCGTCCTCATAGTCGAGCTGCTGGAATTTTTCCTCTACCTCCGCCAGCAGGGCGGCCAGCTCCTCGTCGTCGCTCTTGTCCACGCCGCTGCCTCCCGTCCGGCCAGCGTCCCGCCCGGCCAGGGACATCTCCCCAGAGGCCGTCGGTTCCTCCGATGTGGCCCAGGCCCCCAGCCCCAGGCCGGAAAGGCACAGCGTCAGCGTCAACA
>JAJBVW010000159.1:2432-7449 GCA_020866945.1 Oscillospiraceae bacterium | reverse complement strand
TCGTGCCCTCCAAACGCCGGAGACTGGCCGCAGTCACGGCCCCCCCCCACTCATCCGCGAGCCATAATTCTGTGTCCAGCACCAGGTCGGGGTTTGTGGGCGGCTCGTAGGGGGAGGAAAGGCCGGTGAAGTTGGGGATGCGGCCCTCCATGGCTTTTTTATAGAGATTTTTGGGGTCGCGGGATTTACACGTCTCCACGCTGGCCTTCACATAGACCTCCAAAAAGTCCTGGCCCACGATTTTGCGGGCCTGCTCCCGGCTGGCGGCGAAGGGGCTTATGAGCGTCACCAGCGTCACCATGCCGGCGTCCCGGACCAGGTTCGCGCTCTCACGCACCCGCCGGCGGTTTTCCGTCCTGTCGGCATCGGAAAAGCCCAGGGCAGAGCACAGGCCCCGGCGCACCTTGTCCCCGTCCAGAACATAGGCCAGCACGTCCGCGTCCAGCAGGCGGCGCTCCACCTCCTGCGCGATAGTGGTTTTGCCCGCGCCGGAAAGACCGGTCATCCATACCACCAGACCCTTCATGCCGGACATACGGCGGCGCTCCTCCCCGGTGACGCCGCCGGAGGACCAGCGGATGTTCCGGGTGTTGTAGTCGTATTCCTCCATGGCCTGGGTGATGATGCCGCCGCCGGCGATCTCATACCCGTCCACGATGACGAAGCGGCTGGTGGCCTCCACCGTCCCGGCCAGGTCAAAGGCCAGGGGCCGTTCCAGGGTGATGACGCACTCGCATACCTCGTTTTTCTCGCAGTATTGCCGCTGACCTGCGGAAAGGGTGGAGGCGTTCACAATGCGCTCGATGCTCTCCAGGGCCATCTCCACCTTTGCGGTGCCGCATTTGAAGTAGTACCGCCGGTTGCGGTCAAAGGGCTGCTTGCCAAGCCAGAAGACGTTTGCCTTCAGCCGCACGCCCACCTGGGGGGCAGGCTCGTCCCGGCGGCAGGCAATCTCGCCCCGGCGGACAAATATCTGCTCGTTCATGGTAAAGCCCGCGGCCATGCCTGCCTCGAAGCGCTCCGGCGTGGCGGCGTTGAATACCTCCAGGCTCTTGACGCTGGTTTTTTTGCCGGAGGGATAGAACACGATCTCATCTCCGGCCCGGACGGAGCCGGATTCCACAGTACCCGCCACAATGCGGCGGCTGTCGTTGTTGGCGGTGAACTTATACACCCCCTGCACCGGCATACGGAAGCTGGCCCGCTCCGGCGCGGGGACAGAGGTGAAATCATCCATCTGCTCGAGCATGGTGGGGCCGCTGTACCAGCTCATCCGCTGGGAACGGTTCGCAATGTTGTCCCCCTCCATGCCGGAGACGGGGATAAAGGACAGAGGATGGATGTCTACCTTCTCCAGGAAGGTGGACATTTCCTTTTTAATGTCCTCAAAAACCCGCTGGTCGTAGCTGACAAGATCCATCTTGTTCACCAGCACGGCGATTTGCCGGATGCCCAGCATGGAGAGGAAGTAGCCGTGACGGCGGGTGTTTTCCTCCACGCCGCGGGCGGCGTCTATGACCATCAGAGCGGCCTCCGCGCGGGAGGCGCCCGTGACCATGTTCTTCAAAAACTCGATGTGACCCGGCGCGTCGATGATGATGTACTGGCGCTTTTCCGTGTGGAAGAAGCAGCGGGCGGTGTCGATGGTGATGCCCTGGGCCTGCTCGTTTTTCAGCGCGTCCAGCAAAAAGGCGTATTCAAAGGGCTTGGAGTTGCGGCGGCAGTTCTCCCGCACCGCCTCCAGCTTTCCGTCCGGCAGGCCGTGGGCGTCCGCCAGCAGGCGGCCCACCACCGTGGATTTTCCGTGATCCACATGGCCCACGGTAACAATATTCAGGATTTCCTCGTTGTCCAAAGCAGTCACCTCCGTCTCACATATAGCCGTTGCGGCGAAGGGTCTCTAAGCCGCCGTCCTCGGCGTCCTGGGCGCGGCCTGAGCGCTCCGCGATGGAGGACAGGGCGCCGGTGCGAAGCTCCTCGATAATCTCGTGTACGTTGTGGGATTCCGATTTGATGGGCTTTGTGCAGGGGGCGCAGCCCAGGCTGCGGTAGCGGGTGCCGTCTCCCTGGTTATAGTAAAGGCTCACGGTGGGGATGTTCTCCCGCTCGATGTATTCCCATACGTTCAGCTCCGTCCAGTCCAGGAGAGGATGGATGCGCACGTGGGTGCCGGGGGCAAAGTCGGTTTTGAACTGATTCCAGAACTCCGGAGGCTGGTCGTCCAGATCCCAGTCGTTTTTCTGGTCGCGGGGGGAGAAGTACCGCTCCTTGGAACGGCTGCCCTCCTCATCCGCCCGGGCGCCCACAATGACGCCGGTGTAGCGGTCGGTGTTGGTGTCCCTCTCGTATTCACCGGTTTGCAGGTTCAGCCGGTAGCGGGGCCAGGAGCCGTCCAGCGTGTGCGCCAGGGCCTCCGTCTTCAAAAGGCGGCAGCACTCCACATGGGATACGTTCCCGTCCGGGAAGGTGGTTTTGCTGTCCAGGGCCTCCTTATTCTCGCCGTAGATCATATAAAGGCCCATTTCCTTGGCAAGCCTGTCCCGGTATTCAATCATCTCCGGGATTTTATAGTGGGTGTCTATGTGCACCAGCGGGAAGGGCACATGGCCGTAAAAGGCCTTGCGCGCCAGCCACAGGAGGACGGTGGAGTCCTTGCCGATGGACCAGAGCATACACATATTGTCAAAGGCGGCGTAGGCTTCCCGCAGAATGTGGACGCTTTTTGCCTCCAGCTTGTCCAAATGATCCATAGTTACAGTCCTTCCACGGCTTTCATGGGGTCGCCTGGCACCATTTCATAGCCGTAATGCTCAAAGTAGAAGCCAAGATTCTGATTTATTTTCTCCCGCAGCCGCGGGCGAATGGCGTGGTGGTTGGTCTGATAGGATTTCTGCCCGGCAATGAAGGAGCGCAGACGAGGCAGGGCCTCTTCAAAGCCGTCCAGCTCAAGCTCCTGGTAGATGTACCGCAGATAACGCTCCGGGTCAGTGACGAAGTCCTCGTACTTCACGCTGACGAAGTGATGGGGCTTGAAGGTGGATTCCTCCGCAATCAGCTTTTTATACATGGGAACGGTCATGCGGTGGATGACCATATCCTCCAGCAAATCGTCCACGTCTACGTCGGGGAGCTTTGTAAGCGTCACCAGATTTATCTGGCTTTTTATCATGTTCACCGTGCTGTCCACCACGGCGTAGGGGTCGCGGTAGATGTTCACAAATTTGGCGTCCGGGTAAAGCTCCCGGAGCATATCCGTCTGGGCGGTGTTGTCCGGGCTTTTCAGCACCAGGCGTTTTCCTCCGCCGGTCATGGTCTTCTTTTTCAGAATGTGCTGGTAGGCCCGGCGATAGCGCCGCTTCTGACGAGGCGGCAGCTCGTCAACAAACACATAGGGGACGTATTTTTCCCATACCAGAGGAAAGGCCAGCAGGTGATCCAGAATAAACGGCGTGAAATTCCCCAGGGCAAAGGTCTCCTCCATGGGCAAATCCATGGTGTACTGGACGTTGTCCATGGGGCGCGCGTCCTTGATGCCGCTTTTCACCCCATCCCGCAAAAGCCAGCCCAGGAGCACATAGTTGGAGAACATGGCCGTGTTCATGGGGCTGAACCAGTCGAACTGAGGATCCCGGCTCATCAGGTTTTGCAGATAGGTGGTGCCGCTGCGCCAGTGGCCCAGAATAAACACCGGATCTTTTGTGATCTTCGTCCGGTGCAGGGGAATGGCGCACACAAGCCCCTCCAATATGGCGAAGGGGAACAGGAGGAGGCTGATGAGAGTGATGAACAGCGCCTCCGGGATTTTGCTGGGCCGGATGCGGAACCGGCACCGCCACAGCAGGCGAAGCCAGTTGTCCAGTCGGACACCAAGCAGATAGTGGGACAGATAGAGAAGATGAGGTCGTTTTTTGTTGTTCATGGAAGCTCCGGCGCGGGCTGGCCCGCATTTTTATAATGTGATGTGTATTTTGAGGGGTTTCGCGTTTTGTGTTCACATGGGTCTAATGTGCGAAAAATATAGTATACCGGGAACCTAAACTCAACCTAAACCGTGCCACATAAATTAACAGATGTTAATATTGCCATGAGATACAGGCTTTGTCAATTCCCATTGTATGTAAGACCTTATATGGCGACGCCGCACATGGTCAGCACCCAGCAGACCAGGATGGGCAAAAACAGGGCGGGGAGATAGTCCACGGTTTTCAGCTTTTTTATCCCCAGCAGGTTCATGGCGATGGCCAGCAGAATCAGCGCCCCCACACAGTCGATGACGGGCATGGCGCCAATGGATTCGAGAAAGGGCTGAATGGCGGAGGCCAGGGTGACCAGCGCTCCCTCTACCAGCAGGATAAATCCGGCGGACAGCAGCACCGACGCACCGAAGGTGGCTGCAAGACAGGTGGAGGAGACAAAGTCCATCAGGGATTTTATCAGAAGCGTGGTGTGGCAGTCGAGCTGCAGCGCGCCCGCCGGGTTCGCCGCGCTCTCAAACGAGCCGAGAACGGTCATGGAGCCGATGCAAAACAGCATACAGGCGGTTACAAAGCCCTCCGCCGGGCTGCCCGCGCTGTCTACGCCGCCAAAGCGGGCCACCAGTCTGTCGCCCAGCTGGTTCACCCGGTCATCCAGGCGCAGGAGCCAGCCGATGAGATACCCACCCACCAGGGAAGCCACAGTGATCAGCGCCTGGGTTCCGCTCTCTATGCCCACCAGCCCGGAGGCCCCGGCGAAAATGGTGCAAAGGCCCAGGCAGGCCATCATGGAATCCGTCAGCTTCTCGCGCTCCGGCAGACCCGCCGGGGCCGGCTTCGGCTTCGCGCCCCGCCGACGCAGGCAAAGGCCAATGCTCCCGCCCAGCAGGACGGTCACGATGTTTAAAAAAACGCCAAAATATTTTCACACGGCTCAAAACACTCCCTGCAGAGATGTCGCGGGCCGGGAAAGCAGTTGTGTGTCCATACTCAAACCAAAAAATGAAGATTCATAAATTTTGTAAATAGCGCTACCGCCTACA
>JAJBVW010000159.1:0-2422 GCA_020866945.1 Oscillospiraceae bacterium | reverse complement strand
CAATTTCAATCATTATAACACACATTCCGTTCTTTGCACACCGATTTTTTTGTGATAATTAGGTTTACGAAAAATTTTCCCAAAAATGTTTGACAGAGCCGGAATGGTGTGTTATAGTAACAAAAGTTATTACTTATGAGCTGACAGAGGTTTCATGGTTATGAGCACCGTTTCCGTCCTCAACAGCATCCTGCTTATTGGCGTTATTATTGTACGACTGTGGGTCTTCAATAATAGCGCGAAAAGTCATGCTGTAAAAGCCGGATGCTGAAATCGCTGGACGCCCAGCCAATAACCCGCAGCTAACGCCGTATGGACTGACTTTTCAGACCATACGGCTTTTGTTTTGCGAATTAAAGCGCGGAAAATTTCTTGCATTTAGAAAGGAAGGCAAGACTTATGGATAAGATCGTAATTTTCGACACCACCCTCCGGGACGGGGAGCAATCCCCCGGCTGCTCCATGAACCTGAAGGAGAAGATCGAGGTGGCCAAATGCCTGGAAAAGCTCCATGTGGACGTGATCGAGGCGGGCTTCGCCATCTCCTCGCCGGGAGACTTTGAGAGCGTCAGCACCATCGCCTCCACGGTGAAGGACTGCACCGTGGCGTCCCTGGCCAGGGCCAGCGTCCTGGACATCGACACCGCCTGGGACGCGGTGAAGCACGCCGCCGACCCCCGCATCCACCTGTTCCTGGCCACCTCCCCTCTGCACATGGAATACAAGCTGAAAATGACGGAACAGGAGGTGCTGGAATCCGCCGCCGCCATGACCGCCCACGCGAAAAAATACTGCGACAACATCGAGTTTTCCGCTGAGGACGCCACCAGAAGCGACTGGGATTTCCTGGTAAAGGTAGTGGACGCGGTCATCCGGGCCGGGGCCACCACGGTGAACATCCCGGACACGGTGGGCTATACCTCTCCGGCGGAGATGACCGCCCTCATCCAGTACCTGCGGGAGAAGGTTCCCGACAGCGACAAGGCCATCTTCTCCGTCCACTGCCATAACGACCTGGGCCTTGCCACCGCAAACTCCCTGGCCGGCGTTCAGGGCGGCGCACGGCAGATCGAGTGTACCGTGAACGGCCTTGGCGAGCGCAGCGGCAACACCGCCCTGGAGGAGGTCGTTATGGCCATGCGCACCCGGCCCACGGTCTACCCCTATGAGACGGGCATCGACACCACCCAGATTGCCCGCGCCAGCCGGACGGTATACAGCATCATCGGCCAGAGCGCGCCCCTGAATAAGCCCATCGTGGGCCGGAATGCCTTCGCCCATGAGGCGGGCATCCACCAGCACGGCGTCCTGGCGAACAAGCAGACCTATGAGATCATGACCCCGGAGTCCATCGGCGTGCAGACAAACAGCATCGTCCTGGGCAAGCACTCCGGCAAGCACGCGGTGGACGAGCGGCTTCGGGCGCTGGGCTATACCCTCTCCAAGGAGGAGCTGGCCGCCTGCTTTGAGGAGTTTAAGATCCTCTGCGACAAGAAAAAGACCGTCACGGACGCGGACTTGGAGGCCCTGGCGGAGCATCGGGCCGTCACGGAGGACACAGAGACCGAGAAGGGCTACAAGCTGGACTGGTTCTCCGTTCACACCAGCAACTTCACCACCGCCACCTGCACCGTCAGCCTGGAGAAGGACGGGGTCAAGCAGGAGGACGTGTGCCTGGGCGACGGGCCTATCGACGCAGCCTTCAAGGCGGTGGACAAAATCGTCCAGCCGGCGGAGCATACCTTTGATATTTATAACATCCATTCCGTGTCCCAGGGCAAGGACACCCTGGGCGACGTCACCGTGAAGCTGATGAGCGGCGGCAGAACCTATACCGGCAAGGGCCTTTCCACGGATATTATCCAGGCCAGCATCACCGCCTACATTAACGCCGTGAACAAGCTTTGCGCCGCCACGGAAAAGAAGGAGGCGTAAACCTATGGGAATGACCATGACCCAAAAGGTGCTGGCGGCCCACGCGGGGCTTGCCAGCGTAAAGGCCGGGGATTTGATCGAGGCGAAGCTCGACCTGGTGCTGGGAAACGACGTCACTACTCCCGTGGCCGTCACCGTGTTCGACGAGGCGGGGCTTGAAAATATCTTCGACAAGGATAAGATCGCCATTGTCTTAGACCACTACACACCATGCAAGGACATTAAATCCGCCCAGCTCTGCAAGCAGGCGCGGGAATTTGCCCACAGGTTCGGCATCACCCATTTCTACGACGTGGGCCAGGTGGGGATAGAACACGCCCTCCTGCCGGAAAAGGGCCTGGTCGGCCCCGGCGACTGCGTCATCGGGGCGGACAGCCACACCTGCACCTACGGCGCATTGGGAGCCTTCTCTACCGGGGTCGGCTCCACGGATATGGCCGCCGGGATGGCCAAGGGGGAGAACTGGTTCAAGGTTCCCGCCGCCCTC
>JAJBVW010000123.1 GCA_020866945.1 Oscillospiraceae bacterium | reverse complement strand
CCTTCCATGGGGAGAAGACCCCCTCCTTCGCCGTGAACAGCGAGAAGCAGATTTATCACTGCTTCGGCTGCGGAAAGGGCGGCAGCGTCATCAACTTCATCATGGAGATTGAAAACCTCTCCTTCCCTGACGCCGTGCGGTTTTTGGCCAAACGGGCGGGCATGGAGGTGCCGGAGTCCGGCCATGACGAAAACCGGGGACGCCGCACGCGAATGCTGGAGCTGAACCGGGACGCCGCGCGATTTTTCTATGAGCAGCTTATCGCCCCCTCTGGCCAGGCGGGACAGGCATATGTGGCCCAGCGGGGCATAACCTCCATGGTGAAGCCCTTTGGCCTGGGCTTTGCGCCGGACGCCTGGGAGAGCCTCACGAATGCCATGACCACCAAGGGCTACACCCGGCAGGAGCTGGTGGACGCGGGCCTCGCCCGTGTGGGAAAAAGCGGAGGACTGTACGACTACTTCCGCAACCGGCTGATGTTCCCGGTCATCGACGTGCGCGGCAGCGTTATCGGCTTTTCCGGCAGAATATTGGGCGACGGGGAGCCGAAATACTTGAACAGCCCGGACACTCTGGTATACAGCAAATCCCACAGCCTTTTCGCCTTGAATCTGGCAAAAAAATCCAAATGCGGATATATTCTGCTGGCAGAGGGCAATATAGACGTGGTGAGCCTGCACCAGGCGGGGTTCGACAGCGCGGTGGCCAGCCTCGGCACGTCCCTGACCGGGGATCAGGCCCGGCTGCTGGCCCGATACACGAACGAGATCGTTATCGCCTACGACAGCGACGCCGCGGGCCGAAAGGCTTCAGACCGGGCCATCAGCATATTGCAGCCGCTGGACATGAAAATAAGAGTGCTGAATCTCCCGGACGCCAAGGACCCAGACGAGTTCATCCAGAAAAACGGCCCCCAGGCCTTTCGGGACGTAATAGAGGGCAGCGGCAACCAGATAGAATACCGCCTGGCCCAGATACAGGAGGGGCTTGATCTGACCACCGACCAGGGGCGGGTGGCCTATCTCAAGCAGAGCGCCAAGCTGATTGCCGCCCTGCCCGGCAGCGTGGAACGGGAGGTATACGGCGCACGGGCGGCGGAAAAGGCTAATGTTTCCAAGGAGGCGTTTCTGGGGGAGGTCAGCCGCATCCGAAAGCAAAACGCCTCCGCCGCCAGATAGCAGCGGAACAAGGAGGCCTCGGCCCCCCTGCGCCAGGCCCAGCCCCAGAGCCGCGCCCTGCGGTACGATAACGTACCCAGCGCCCGAGCGGAGGAGGGGGTCATAAACCTTCTCTGCCGGTTCCCGGAGCAGTTTCCCGACCTGCCCCTCCGGGAGGAGGACTTTACCTCCCGCGCCCTGGGGCAGCTGTACGGCGCCGTCACCCGGCGAATCGGACAGGGGAAGGCGGTCTCCATGGCCGCCATGGGAGAACAGTTCTCCCCGGAGGAGATGGCGCTTCTGTCCAGCATCCTCCAGCATGACGAGATAACCGCCGCCGCAAGCGAACAGGCCATGGCGGATTACATACAAAGAATACAAAAAGAAAAAGACCGCTCCGCGCCGCCGGAGGATTTGCGGGGCTATGCCGAAAAAATGAGACAGACGAAAGGGTATGGTGGCAAAGATGGCAAATGAGAAAGAAAAAATAGAGACCCAGACCACAGAGGCCGAGGCAGAAACGACGGTTCAGGAGAAAAAGCCCGCGCCTAAGAAAAAATCCACCTCCAACGCAAAGACCGCAGAGGCAGATGCAGAGCCAGCGGCCCAGGAGGAAAAGCCCGCACCCAAGAAAAAAACTTCCTCCAAAGCCAAAGCCGCGCCTGCCAAGCCGGAACACCTGGCAGATGAGGACGCCAAGGACGCGCCGGAGGATCCAAACGAGGAGGACTGGGCCGCTGAAGCGAGCGAGGAGCCAAAGCCGGAGGGTGAAAAGACCAACCAGGAGAAGATTGCCGAGCTGATAGAGCGGGGCAAAAAGGCCGGCCGCCTGACCAGCAAGGAGCTGTCCGACGTGCTGGACAACATGGGTCTGGAGCAGGAAGAGCTGGACGCCATATACGACCAGCTGGAGGATTTGGGCATAGAGACCATCGGAGAGGAGTTCCTGCCCCCGCTGGAGGAGGACGCGCTTCCCGCCCTGGAGGAGCTGGACGAGATCGAGGAGGTAACCGAGGAAGAGCTGGTTGACCCGGACGAGGTGGCCGAGTCCTTCTCTACGGACGACCCTGTGCGGATGTATCTCAAGGAGATCGGCAAAATCCCCCTGCTGACGCAGGAGGAGGAGCTGGCGCTGGCCATGCGCATGGCGGAGGGCGATGAGGATGCCAAAAAGCGCATGGCGGAGGCGAACCTCCGTCTGGTGGTTTCCATCGCAAAACGCTATGTGGGCCGGGGTATGCTGTTTCTCGACCTGATACAGGAGGGGAACCTGGGCCTTCTCAAGGCCGTGGAAAAATTCGACTACACCAAGGGCTATAAATTCTCCACCTACGCGACCTGGTGGATTCGCCAAGCCATCACCCGCGCCATCGCCGACCAGGCCCGCACCATCCGCATCCCAGTGCATATGGTAGAGACCATCAACAAGGTCATCCGCGTGTCCCGTCAGCTTCTGCAGGAGCTGGGCCACGACCCCACGGCGGAGGAGATTGCCGAGGAGATGAACCTGCCCCCGGAGAAGGTGCGGGAGATTCTCAAGATTGCCCAGGAGCCGGTCTCCCTGGAAACGCCCATCGGCGAGGAGGAGGACTCCCACCTGGGAGACTTCATTGAGGACGAGGGCGTGTCCGAGCCGTCCGAGGCCGCGAGCTTCACGCTCCTCAAGGAGCAGCTCATGTCCGTGCTGGACACCCTGACCCCCCGGGAAAAGAAGGTGCTGGAGCTGCGCTTCGGCATCATCGACGGCCGCACCCGCACCCTGGAGGAGGTGGGCAAGGAATTCAACGTCACCCGCGAGCGTATCCGCCAGATAGAGGCCAAGGCCCTCCGCAAGCTACGCCACCCGTCCCGCTCCAAAAAGCTGAGAGATTTTCTGAACTGAATAAACCGTGGGGCCGCATCCTTTGATGCGGCCCCGTTTCGTTGTTTCAGCGGTATGATCTTTATGGCTGTTCTGCCGCCAGGCCCCTGGCCCAGTCCAGCACAGCGTCCACCAGCTCCCAGCCGGTCACAGTCTCGCTGTATACCCGCATGGTCACATCCCAGGTGCTGAGAATATACATCTCGTCCGTATCCGGCAGGAAGTATAGGGCAGCGTCCTCCCCCGTGAGAATGAGAGCAGCGGCGCTCTCATCTATCGTCACCGAACCGTTTTCAAAGGATTCAAACAGAAAGCTGTCCGTGCTGAAAATCAGCTCCTCCAATGTCAGGCCCGTTGCCTCCGAGGCGGGGACATAGTCCGCCGGGACGTTTATCTGCACGGAGACCGGGTCATAAAACTGGCTGAACAAGCTGGATAAGGTGTCCCAATAGGAATCCGCCACCGACCCCAGCATGATCTCTCCATCCTCCAGCAGAGAATAATCGTCCGGGTTCAGGCCTTCCCCCAAGGTCTCCGGGATGCTTTGGGCGTTCAGAAACACATACAGCCGCCCGTCCACCTGGCCCACGAAATAATAGCATTGCTCCGTCTCCTGGCCCTGAAACTGCAGCTCCACCAGGAAGGCCCAGAGACTGTCGTTCACCTGCTCCATATCCCATACGGCGGCGGATTCCAGAAGGATGAAATTCTCCGTGGAAACCTGCTCGTCGTAATCGTTGTAAAACCATATGTATTCGTTCCGTTCCTCCGCCCCGGTCTCCCAGGCACTGAAGCATTCCATCAGATAGTCATAATACTCGTTTGACTCCTCCACCTGGGCATCATCCGCCGCGCCGGAGAAGGTGCAGCCCACGGCCAGGGCCGCAATGCAAAGGGCCAGCGCCCCCAGAGCGGCGGATGCTTTGGGTCGTTCCGCAATGCGCCGGATGCGCTCCGAAATGGCCTTCCGGCTGCCGGTCATGGTGGTGGCGGCAGATAGAAGTCCCCTGGGGCTGGGATCAACGGCGGTCATATCCAGCAGCGTCCGGCCATAGTCATAGCGATGCTCTTCCCCCATGGTCTTCACCGTGGCGGCGTCGCAAAACAGCTCGCAGTCCCGGCGGGACAGGGCCGCCGCCAGCCACACAAAGGGGTCAAACCAGTAGACCACCAGGCACAGCACCCGCAAAGCCGTCCAGATATGATCCAAGTGATGCCGGTGGGTTTGCTCGTGGAGAATCACGGTTTTGGCCCGGGCCGGGTCAGCTGCCGCCTGCTCCGTGAGATAGATGGCCGGAAAAATCAACCCATACAGACAGGGCGAGGGGATTCCCTCCGCCACATAGACCTGCGTCCCGCCGAAGCGGGAATAGGGCCGTCGGCTGCGGCGAAGCTGCCGGGCCAGGCGTCCGTTCACCCAGAGAAGCCATAGGCCCATCCCAACTGAGCCAACCACCCAGACGATTTTAAAAAGCTGTCCCAGGGAGAGGGCGGTATTCTCCGTCTCACTGACCACTGTATCCGTTTCCGTTATCTCCCGAACAGTCTGGGTCTCACCTGACCCCACGGGCAGACTGGCCACGACCTCCGCCTGGGCCACCGCCTCCGATGTGACGGAGGCTACACCCACCGGGCTTTCAAACCAGCTCACAGGCACCAGCAGCCGCACCAGCACCGCGAGCCACAGGGCGTATTGAAGCCCCGGCCTTATCCTCCCCCGCAGCGCCAGCCGCAGCAGGGCCAGCACAACAATCAGCACTGAGGAGGAAATCAATGTCTCAAGCATGGCTCTTCTCCTCCGCTTTTTTCAGCATGGCATAAAGCTCATCAATTTCCTCCGCCGTCAGGCGGTTCCGCTCTAGCAGAGAGGTCATCAGAAGCCCGGCGCTGCCGTGATAAACCTTTTCCAGCAGCCCGTCCGTCTCCTGTCCGGCGGCCTCCTCTCTCGTGATGGTAGGATAAATCTTTTTGGCCCGGCCCCCGTCCGATTCATAGCGGATAAGGCCCTTGGCCTCCATCCGCGTCACCATGGTGGTGACGGTGCTTTTGGCCCAGCCCGTCCGCTCCCCCATGGCCCGGACAATCTCCATTACCGTCCGGGGCGCGGCTTCCCAGAGAAATTCCATGATTTTCCATTCTCCGGCATATATCTGCTTATCCATACAAAGGCTCCCTTCCCAGAAAATTTCAGCAGTTCGCACTACTGTTGTAGACCAACTATAGCACATTGGACTACATCTGTCAACCAATTTTTGCAAAAAAAGGTTTGAAAGCTGAGAGTTGCTTTCAAACCTTAAAAGAAGCCTTTTAATGGGGGCATATTAGCACATTATATTTTCTTATGACAGTAGGGGCAATCTCCCAAATCGCGGGAAAAGAGAGGCAGGCCCCGGCCGCAATGGGGACAGCGGGTCACGATTCCGGCCCACAGGAGGGCTGCGATGGCGGCAACCAGTCCCGCAAAGGACAGCGCCAGCGCCCATCTAATTCCTCCGGCATACAAGCCTCCGCCCAGTCCGGCCATGACCGCTCCGGCGGCCAGCGCATACCAGGCGCTGTGCTTTTTTTCCAGCTTCATTCTGGTCATCTCCTTCGTTATCTGCTTTCATTATAACGACGGATGGTAAAGCCGGATAGCACGGAACGGAAAAATCTGTGTTCCTTGAATGTAAAATATGTGCAAACACGGTGGCTTATCGAAGCGTTTGCTTTGATAAGCCACCGTGTGGCTGAAAAGGCGGATTTTCGCTGTATTGTCGGGGTAAGCTCTGTTACCCCACGTCCATCACCGTTCCCATAAATATCGGGGTGTTGGTCTCGCAGTCTATGAGAAGATAGACAAAGGGGCGGTTGAGATAGACAACCTTTGTCTCCTCCGGGGCCTCCAGGGCGGTCTCCGCCACCATCTCCACTACCGTGGCAGCGCCGGCCTGGGTGCCTTTCTCGTTGACGGCGATATAGGTTTTATGCAGCACGCGGGAAATACAGATATTGCCGTTCTCATATTCCCCAAGGAGGGAGAAGTTAGCCAGATCCGGGTCAAAGGCATCCGTCATCCCCATGGCGGCCAGGGCCTCGCTCAGTTCAGTGCTGTATTCGCTGGTGAATTTGGGAATGGCCGCCTCCACGGTTACATCCTGGGCGTTCTCCAGCATGGCACTAAGGCCAATCCCGGTCAGGGAGGCCACATAGTCGGCCACTGTGACCCCTTCCTTTGGCAGCAGGGCCACGAAGGCGTAGGCTCCGTCCTTATAATACTTGATAAAGCCGGCGGCGTTTTCGTCCTCCAGATATTTCGATTCCTCGGAATACATCAGCTCCGTCTCCCGGACGGTGCCATCCTCCAGCGTGAAATCGCCAGAGCGCACCTCATTTTCCGTATAAATCGTCTGCCACTTGGCGTCAAAGGCCAGGGCATTCACAAGATACATGACAGCGTCGTCGGAAATCTTGTCCAGAATATCCTTCACCATGCCGTCGGTATGCTCGCTGACATAGTCGTTTATCTCCTCCAGCGTCTGCTGGTCGAAGGGAGTCTTGTAGATGTCCGCGTTATAGTAATTGGCGTTTAACTGCAAAAAATCCTGCCGGACGGTCAGGCACTCATCCTCCCGGAACCAGATGGCGTTGGCGGCGGTCAGCTTATAGTTCTCCCCACTGGGGAGAGTGTCCATATAGGCGGAGAGATAGGGATTCAGCGCCTCCAGAGACACCCCGAACACCGCCTCCATTTGGGTGCGGGTGTTCTCCGCCGCGCCGTTTGCGGTCATGGCCAGGGCGTACAGCACGGACACCGGGGAGACCAGCGTATTTTCCCCCTCCTGGGCGCACTGCTGGAACAGGCGCACGGCAAAATCCTTCACCGCCAGGGCCGCGTCCTCCGTTTCGGCGGTATTATCGTCCGCGGTCTCTGTGGCGATAGGCTCCGGGGCCACATCTTCCATCAGGTTCGTGGCCTGAGCCTTGCCCGCGCACCCGGCCAGAGCCAGAATCTGCCCCAGACACAGGAGCATGGCGGTCAGCTTGGTTTTCATAAGAAAGAGCCTCCTTTTTCGTTTTGTCAGCTATAAGACGGAACATGGAGCCAAAAGGTTCCCGGTCTGAGGGAAAATTTATCCAAAAACACGGAGCCAGTTGTTATAAAATAGGTCTTCCAGCACGCTCTCCTCATACCCCCGCGCGGCCAGGGCATTCCAGAGAAGCGGGATGTCCTGCGCCCCCTTCATGCCGCCGGCAGCAGCGTCGCAGCCGTCCCAATCTGCCCCAAGAGCCAGGGTTTTCGCCCCGTCCAGCTCCATAAAGTGCTCCACATGACGGAGAATATCGTCCATGCTGTAGTCCACCCACGAAATCCAGCCAGAAGTTCAGTCCGGCCACCCCGCCGCTGTCCCGGATGACGATGAACATATCGTCCGTCAGGTTCCGGCTGTGGGGGCAGACGGCGCGGGCGTTAGAATGGCTGGCCACGATGGGCTGCTCCGCCATCTGCTCCAAATCCCAGAACCCCTGGTCGGACAGGTGGGACACGTCCAGCAATATACCAAGGCTGTTGGCCCGGCGGACAAACTCCCGCCCCAGAGGGCCAAGGCCCCGCGCCGCCTCATCCCGATGGGAGCCGGAAAGATAGTTCGCGTGGTTCCAGGTGATGTTTACAAGCCTTACCCCCCACTGGGCGGCAATCTCCAGCCGTCCGGGGTCGCAGCCGAGCAGTTCGCCCCCCTCGATGGACAGCAGGGCAGCCACCCTGCCTGCCTCATTCGCGGCCCGTATTTCCGTCCCTGTGCGGCAGGGAAGGGCTATATCCCGGTTTTTTTCAAGCTCCGAGACAAATACCTCCCGCTGGCGGCAGCACTCATAAAACAGCGTCCCCGGCGGGAATTTATCCCAGTCCGCGAAGATGGCAAAGACCTGAGCAGCCTTTTGAAAACCGGTCAAACGCTGCAAATCCAGCATCCCGTCATTGGCCCACAGGCTGTCCCCCCGGTTGGCGCAGCGGCTGATCGTATCGCAGTGGCCGTCAAAATAGGGCATCTCCCCCGCTGAAAAGCGCTTCATATTGAACAATTCCTCCCCAACAATTCATAGCTGCAGTATATCAAACCGCCGATTTTCCGTCAACGGCGGATAGCCTCTTTTCTTTTTATGAATTTCCTGTTATAATAGGGAACGAGTAAATGTCATAAAATAAATTACCCACTACTCATTGCTTTTAGGAGGACACGATGATATGAGCGCACCAAAGTACCCCCACCTGACCCAGCCGCTGCAAATTCGGGGCTTCACCCTGAAAAACCGGCTGGAGGCTTCAAACTCCCTTCCCCACTTTCTCCAGGGGCCAGAGCCGTACCCGGCGGAGAGCGTAATCGCCCACTACTGCAACAAGGCCCGCAGCGCCGGTATCGTCACCTGCATGGGCATCAACAACTTCACCCGCGGCAAGCAGCTGCCCATGGACATGGATTTCGGCCACTTCCCGGATTTTGACCTGTATGACACAAACTGCCAGAACTATCTTTTGCAGCTTGCGGACAACATCCACTACTACGACTCCATCGCCTGCATGGCGATTTTTGTCGGCCCGCCGTCCGCGTACCCGCTGATGGTTCCCAAGGGGGATCAGTCCCATGTCTCCGCCTTTGAGCAGACCAAGTCTCTCAACGCCCCGCCTCCGGCGGAGTTTGACATTGAGCTGATCCCCGGCCACGACCCGGTTGAGTCCTACACCGAGGAGCAGCTGGAAAAGATCGCCCAGTCCTACGCGGAGCAGGCCGGGATTTTGCAAATGCTGGGCTTCGATATGATGTCCATCCATATGTGCTATCGGGCCAACATCCCCGCCCAGTTCTTCTCCCCCATCACCAATCACCGGACGGACAAGTTCGGCGGCAGCCTGGAAAACCGTATGCGGTTCCCCCTGATGTGCCTGGAGCGGGTGCGGCAGAAGGTGGGAAAGAACTTCCTGCTGGAAATCGAGTGGAGCGCGGTAGACGGCCCGGACGGCTACTCCATTGAGGACAGCGCCGCCTTCCTGAACGAGGCGAAGAAATACATAGACATCGTTCAGCTTCGCACCGACGAGGTGGACGCGGCCCATCCCACCAGCTTCAACCTGGAGGAGACGCCTTTCCTGAAATACGGCGAGTACATGAAGCAGCACGTCCCCGGCCTGGTCATCGGGGTCATCGGCGGCTTCCACTATCCCGAAACCTGCGAGAAGGCCCTGGCAGACGGCAAAGCAGACCTTATCTGCGCTGCCCGCGCCTTCGTCTCCAACCCCAACTACGGCGACCTGCTCCAGGCGGGCCGGGCGGACGACATCGTCCCCTGCCTGCGGTGCAACAAGTGCCATGGCCGCGGCGAGCATGACCCCTTCGTGTCCGTCTGCTCCGTGAACCCCATGGTGGGCCTGGAGCATCGGCTGGGCCAGCTCGTAAAGGCCCCGGAGCGCTCCAAGAAGGTAGCCATCATCGGCGGCGGCCCCGCCGGTATGCGCTGCGCCCTGTACCTCAAGGAGCGGGGCCATACCCCGGTACTGTATGAAGCGCTTCCCATCCTGGGCGGCCAGATCGTCCACGCGGATTACGCCGACTTCAAGTGGACGTTGCGGGACTACAAGAACTGGCTCATCTACCAGCTGGACAAGCAGGGCATTGCCTATCATGTAAACACCAAGGCCACCCCGGAGATGATCGCCGCGGGGAACTTTGACGCCGTGGTGGTGGCAAACGGGGCGGAAATGCTGACCCTCCCCATCCCCGGCGCGGACAAGGACAAGCTGGTCTACGCCCTGGAGGCCTTCGCCCATCCTGAGAAGCTGGGTGAACGCGTCGTGGTCATCGGCGGCGGCGAGGTCGGCGTGGAAACCGCCCTCTATATCGCGAAGAAGGGCCATCACACTACCGTGGTGGAGATGCGCGACCAGCTTTCCGCCGACTCCACCGCCATCCACTACTACTCCATGTTCAAGGAGGCCTGGGAGGCGGAGCCGAACTTCCACGGCATCACCGGCGTGAAGGTAGCCGCCATCGGCGCGGATTCCGTGTCCTACACGGACAAGGAGGGCGTGGAGCACTCTATCCCGGCGGATTCCGTGGTCATGTGCGCGGGCCGCGTGCCCCGTCAGGCGGAGGCCCTGGCCTTCTACGGCACTGCCCCGGAGTTCTACATGATAGGCGACTGCAAAAAGCCCGCCTCCGTGCAGCAGCTCAACCGTCACGCTTGGAGCGTAGCAAACAGGATATAACAAAGATAAGAAACCAGAAGAAACCAGCGCTTTGCCCTGTATAATTCAGGTCATTGTCATGGTTCGGAAGCCGGTGTCAAAACCACGTTTTGATGCCGGCTTTTTCGTCATTTTCTCTAAAATAACGGCCAGTTTTTTGGACGACAAATCGTGCTTTGCGCTTAAAATGTCGTAATTTCTTGTAGTCTTGGTAACAACAGATTGCAAAATTTCTGATTTAACAAAAAAGGTGTTGGCAATTCCCGAAACTTATGTTATAATTCAATAAGCATTATCCATTTTGTAGATAAGGGAGACACTAAAATGAAGAAAATTCTAGCGTTTGTTCTCATGGCAGCCATTTTGGTATGTCCCGTATTTGCCTCCGGCGAAGCGTCGGCAGAGGCAGAAGCGGCGCAGACCACGACGGCAGCCACAAGCACAACCGGAACCACCTCTGGCCCGACCGAATCGGCTACCACGATAGCCGCGGCCGCAGCCGCCTCAGCAGCCGCTGCTGAAGAAACGGAAGAAGCGGATGACCACGCGCACAACTTTGTGATTGTTGATAGCGTTGACGCCACCTGCACGGAAGCGGGTACTGTGACTCTGGAGTGCTCCGAGTGCGGCCTGACATACTCCTATAAGGTACCCGCCACTGGCGAGCACACCTATGTGGTCTCCACCAAGGAAGCCACCTGCACCGAGGAGGGCCTCATCACGTACACCTGCTCTGTCTGCGGCGACACCTACTCTGATGTCATCCCCACCACCGAGCATACCCCCAGCGCGGAGGAAGCCACCTGCACCGAGGCTGTTGTCTGCACCGTCTGCGGCACGGAGCTGATCCCCGCCGTCGGCCACTCCTACACCTACCAGTATGACGCTGTCATCGCCGAGGACGGCACCTACGAGTCCTATGGCACCTGGGTCTGCGACAACTGCGGCGACGTCCTGAACGCCACCGAGGGCAACGCGATTTACTACTACGGCCTGCTTGAGACCGATGAAGCCGCCTCCGACGAGGCTGCCGAGGCGGAGACTGTTGAGATCTCCGATCCCAACAACTCCCTGTGGTACACCATCGCGATCGTTATGGTTATTGTCCTTG
>JAJBVW010000171.1 GCA_020866945.1 Oscillospiraceae bacterium | reverse complement strand
AGGAGCGGGGATAGCTCCGCTCCCTCAGCTGATCCTGCTACAGGTGCTTTTCAATGCGCCGGCGCACCAGCATATCGGTGTCTGTGTCCAGATATATGTTGCGGATGGTAGAGCGTCCATATTCATCCAGGGCCATATACGGCTCCATGGCGTGAAGTACTTGCTCCTTTTGTTGTTCATTTAATAGATATTTCAGCTCGTGCCGCTTAAAATTTTCCTGATAGGCCATGCGCAGGCGCCCCTTTCCTGTCGTTGTAAAGACAGTGTAAAGTTTGTTTCTTAAATTTAGATGAAGGTCGTATTAATTTTTTGTAACATAGCAAGTTGTGGTTTTGATTCCGACATTGACCAATCACGCAAGCAAAAAATTCTCTCGCTTTTAACCAAATTTAAGGTTCATCTGCTACACTAAACAAGTCATATAGAAATTCAGAGAAAGCGGGTCGATGGGATATGAAGCTGCTGCTGGTGGAAGATGAGCGGGCGCTGTCGCGGGCGGTGACTGTTATTTTGAAGAAGAATAACTATACTGTGGACACGGCCTATGACGGGGTGGAGGCCCTGGAATACCTGGAGGCCGGGGGCTACGACGGGGTTGTCATGGACATCATGATGCCAAAAATGGACGGCATTACCGTCCTGACCCGCATGAGAGAGCGGGGTGACCGGACGCCGGTGCTGCTGCTGACTGCCAAGGCGGAGATAGACGACAAGGTGCAGGGTCTGGACAAGGGCGCCAACGACTACCTGACAAAGCCCTTCGCCGTGAAGGAGCTGCTGGCCCGGATACGGGCCATGACCCGCACGCAGACCGCCCAGGCAAACTCCAAGCTCCAGGTGGGGAACATCACCCTGGACAGCGCCACCTTTGAGCTTAGCTCCCCCACGGGCAGCTTCCGGCTGGCGAACAAGGAGTTTCAGGTCATGGAGCTTCTGATGCGCTCGCCAACCACCCTAATTTCCACAGAGCGGTTCATGGAGCAGGTGTGGGGCTATGACAGCGAAGCCGAGGTAAACGTGGTGTGGGTGTATATCTCCTATCTGCGGAAAAAGCTGGCCGCTCTCCACGCGGACATACAAATCAAGGCCACCCGGAACGCTGGCTACTGTCTGGAGGAGCTGACATGATACGCCGCCTGCAAATCAAGCTGATCACCACAGCCATGCTGTCCCTGGCGCTGGTGCTGACCGTTATTTTCGGCATTGTGGCCCTGCGAAGCTTCCGCACTGTGGCGTCTAATGCGGACGAGATACTGAACATCCTGGCAGAGAACGAGGGACAGTTTCCCGACACGGACATCGCAGCCTATATGGACGGCGGGGAGCTATGGAGCTTCAGCAATTATAATTATGAGGAAATCCCCTATGAGTCCCGTTACTTCACCGTGGTGCTGACCGGGGACGGTGTGGTGCTTTCCGCCGACCTGGGCCAAATCGCCGCCGTGGATGAACCCGACGCTATGGATTATGCCCGCACGGTTCTGGATGGGGGCCGGGAGCGGGGCTTTATAGAGGGATACCGCTATATCGTACAGGCGCTGGATGGCGGTGACACACGCATCATATTTTTGGACTGCGGCAGACTGTTGTCCACCTATCGCCTTGGGCTTTTCACCACCGTCGTGGTGACAGTAGCGGGCCTGGCCGCCGTGCTGCTGGTGATGATGCTGCTGTCCAAGCGTATCATCCGGCCCATTGTGGAGAGCTATGAAAAGCAGCGCCGGTTCATCACCGACGCCGGACACGAGATAAAAACGCCCCTGACCATCATCGACGCGGACGCGGAGGTGCTGTCTATGGAGCTGGGGGAGGACAACGAGTGGCTCCTGGACATCCAGGCCCAGACCCATCGGCTGACGGAGCTGACGAAAAACCTGATTTTCCTGTCCCGGATGCAGGAGGCCGACGGCCAGGAGCAGATGATTGACTTCCCCGTTTCCGATATTGTGAGCGAGACGGCCCAGTCCTTCCAGTCCCTCGCCAAAACCCAGGACAAGGTGCTGATGTGCCAGGTGCAGCCCATGCTGACCCTGCGGGGAGACGAAAAGGGCGTTCGCCAGGTTGTCTCCATTCTATTGGACAACGCGCTGAAATATTCTCCCCAGGGGGGCGTCATCCTGCTGACGCTGGGCAAGGCGGGGAAAGCCAATCTCCAGCTCAGCGTGGAAAATCCCGCCCCCAACCTGACCAAAAAGGATATGGAGCATATGTTTGACCGCTTCTACCGGGGGGATGAGTCCCACAACTCCCAGACCGGGGGCTATGGCATTGGCCTGTCCATCGCCAAGGCCGTTGTTGCCGCCCAGCGTGGGCGCATCACCGCCGCCTCCCGGGACAATGGAAACCTGGTCATCACCGTTACCCTGCCCGGCCTCGTTACCGAGAGCCTTCAGAAAGGATAAAACCATGACGCTGGAAGAATTTTACGGCCCTTCCCTGCCTGCCTTACAGACGGCGGAGGAGCATATTCTGAACCTGATAGCTAGCTCCCCTTATGCCCAGGAAACGGAGGAGGGGCTACAGTCTGTCCTCTATTGCCGCTCCCGACTGAAAAGCCCGGAGAGCATGACGAAAAAGCTCCAAAAGAAAGGCTTTCCCGTCACCGTGGAGAGCGCACTCACAAATGTTCATGACGCGGTAGGCGTCCGGGCGGTCTGCGCGTTCACAGACGATGTCTACGCCCTGTATGCCTGGCTGCTCCAGCAGCCTTCCCTGACCGTGACGGAGGTGAAGGACTATATCGCCTTCCCCAAGTCAAACGGCTATCGAAGCCTGCACCTTATACTTAAAATAGACGAAGGCCCCGGCACGGGCGTGACCGCAGAGCTGCAAATCCGCACCATCGCCACTGACTGCTGGGCCGCCTTGGAGCATCAGATAAAATACAAGCGGGAGGTCAGCCACGCGGAGCTGATGGAGGACGAGCTGAAGCGCTGCGCCGACGAAATCGCCTCCGTAGACCTGTCCATGCAGACCCTGCGGGACATCATCCGCTCAGACGTAGATGTGGATGTTATGGCATAAGCAGTAAATACAACAGCACCCAGCGCGGAGAAATCCGTGCCGGGTGTTATGTTTTATTTTACATTGTATCATCGTTGACCCGTTCGGGGAGCTTTTCCAGCTCCTCCGGGTTTGCCAGGTAGTAGCGGAAATACTTGAAGGCGGAGCCGACGTAGGCGCTGTCTGCGATGCGGCTGTCGAAGGAGACAGTGTAGTCCACGTATTTTTTCTCCAGCAGCCGCCCGGCCTTGTCCAGCTCCGTGGCGTTCCGAAGCCGTCCGATGGAAATACTCACCGGCAACGCACCCATGCTGTTGATGCTGCGGGTGATGGACGACAGAGCATAGTCTCCCTCATTGGAGATAACGGCGGAGCCGTGGAAGGGGCTGCGCTCCGTCCAGTCGCGCTTCATCCATCCGTGATAGTCCATCCAGCGCAGGACGGAAAAACCGAACCGCAGCAGAAAACGCGGCGTCTTTATCAGCGTGGAGGACAGTCGCTCGAGCTGGTCAGACTCCTCGTCCGCCCGGATGTTGTCCAGCGTCGAATTTATCTTGCGGAACACATCCTGCAGAGTGTCCGTGGGAAGAAAACGCACCGTGACCGCCAAGGCTCCCGCATCCGCCGGGCCGCCCCGGCCGGAGGACAGGACGATGTCGATGCTGTCCCGGGCGTACAGGTACCGGCCCGCGACAAAGCGATTCAGCGCCGGACGCACTGCCAGCGTGCGCACATAGGCGGCAATAACGATATGAAGAAGGGAGATGTCTTCATTTCCCTCCTGCCGCTGTGCGCGGAGATATTTTTCGATGGCGCTGACCTCTATCTGGTCGGTAAAGCTGTTTACAGCGTCGCTGGGGCGGCGCATGATAAAGGGGGTAAGCTGGAAGGTCGAGGATATGGTACGCAGCCGCCTGCCGTCCCGCCTGTCGCCCACCCGACGCTGGTCGTATTGTTCTGCCATGGGATACCTCTTGCTTTATCCGCCGGATGCGGCGGTTTTTTTCTTTATTATACATGATTTTGCCCTCGGAAACAAGATGGGGCGTGATAAAGGACGATACAGCTATATACTTCCGAACTCTTGACTCCATATAAAAAGAGGCTGCGTTTCAAACACAGCCTCTTCGCGTTGATATGCGGTTATTTTACCCGATGTCGTGGATGCAGTTGCGGGGACAAATGTCGGCGCAGTGGCCGCAGTGGACGCACAGGGTCTGGTCGATGACGGCCAGGAAATCTGTGATGGTGATGGCGTCCGCAGGGCACTCCCGCTTGCACTTGCTGCAGGCAATGCAGCCATAGTCGCAGTATTTGGTGATAGCCGGACCCTTGTCCTTGGAGTTGCAGCCCACCACATCGGTAGACGCCGCCGGAACCAGGGTGATAAGGTTCTTGGGGCAGACGGCAACGCACTTGGCGCAGCCCACACACTTGCTGCGGTCTACCTGCGCGATGCCGTCCACCAGATGAATGGCGTCAAAGGGGCAGACGGCGACGCAGTCGCCATAGCCCAGGCATCCGGCGGTGCAGACGTTCGCGCCGCTGCCGCCGCCCAGGCGGCTGGCCGCCAGACAGGAAGGGATACCCTCATAGGTGAATTTTTCCTTTGTGTGGCCGCAGGTGCCGGAGCAGCGGACGAAAGCCATATTTGCCTCCCCCGCCCCGGCGGATACGCCCATGATCTCGCTGATCTGGGCGGCCACAGCCGCGCCGCCGGGTACGCACCCGTTGGCAGGGGCCTCCCCCTTGGCGACAGCGGCGGCATAGCCGTCACAGCCGGGATAGCCGCAGGCGCCGCAGTTGGCCCCGGCCAGGACAGCCCGGACGGCCTCCTCCTTGGGGTCTTTTTCCACGGCGAACACCTTGCCGGCCACGGCCAGCAGGATGCCGAACACCAGGCCCAGCGCCCCCAAAACAACGATTGCCCATAAAACAGTCATATGGAAAGCGCCTCCTTACAGAATTTTCATGCCGGAGAAGCCCATGAACGCCAGAGCGAACAGGGCCGCCGCCACAAGGCAGATGGCAAAGCCCTCGAACGCCTTGGGATAATCGGCAAACTCCAGCCGCTCCCGGACGCTGGAAAACAACACGATGGCCAGGGTGAAGCCCAGGCCGCCTGTGAAGCCGTAAACCACGCTCTCCAGGAAGTTATAGTAGTTTTGTGTGTTGAGCAGCACAACGCCCAGCACCGCGCAGTTGGTGGTGATCAGGGGCAGGAAGATGCCCATGGCGGAATACAGCGAGGGGATGGCCTTTTTCAAAAACATCTCCACAAACTGCACCAGCACGGCAATCACCAGGATATACGCCACGGTCTGCATAAATTCCAGACCCAGGGGTATGAGCAGGTACTCGTTGATAATCCAGCATATAGCGGAGGCCATCGTCATGACGAAGATGACGCCTACGCTCATGCCGGTGGCGGTGCTCATTTTGTTGGACACACCCAAAAACGGGCACAGGCCCAAAAACTGGGAGAAGATGAAATTATTGACCAGAATGGCTCCCAGCGAGATAGATACGAGAGAAGCAAGCATTATTCTTCACCCTCCTTTTCCTTCCGGGCCTTTTTCTCCGCGCTCTTGCGCAGGATATACTGGAGCAGGGCCATCAAAATGCCCAGGGTCAAAAAGCCGCCCACAGGCAAAATCATCGCTCCGGCCGCGTAGGTATCCGGGAAAATCTGGAAACCCGCGCCGGTGCCGTCCAGGGTCAGGAAGGAGTCCACACCGTTAAACAGGCCGCCGCCGATGGTGCCGCTGCCCAGCAGCTCGCGGATCAGGCACATACACACCAGCACGACGGTATAGCCCAGGCCCTGGAACACGCCGTCCCGGAAGGAGGCTCCCACGCTCTGCTTGGAGCTGAAGGCCTCCGCCCGGCCGATGATGATGCAGTTGACCACAATCAGCGGGATGAAAACGCCCAGGGACTCTGACAGCGCCGGAACAAACGCCTGGAGCAGCAGGTCTACGATAGTGACAAACCCGGCGATGACCACCACGAAAATGGCCAGGCGCACCTGCTCGGGAATGATTTTGCGAATGAGAGAGATGACCACGTTGCAGCAGGTCAGGATAATCAGCACGGACAGGCCCATGCCAATGCCGTTGAACAGGGACGTGGAAATGGCCATGGTGGCGCAAAGGCCGATCTGCTGCACAAGGACGGGGTTATTGGTGATAACGCCCTCCTTCAGCTGTTGTTTTGCATTCATGACGTTACCCCCTTTAACCTAAATTGGCGCAGTATTCCAGCGCCGCGGTCACGCCCTTACATACGGCCCTGGAGGTGATGGTGGCGCCGGAAAGGGCGTCGATCTCGCCGCCCTCCTTGGAGACGGAAACGGTGCCGCTCACGCCGACGAACTGGGCGCGGAACGCCTCGCCCTTTTCACTGGCCTGAGAGGCCACAGCGCCGAGGCCGGCCGTCTCGCTGGAATCGGTGACGGATATGCCGGTGCAGGTGAGACTTGCGTCCACGCCAACCATCATGGTGATGGTGCCCTGGGAGCCGCTCTCCGTCACCTCGACCACCCAGCCGCCGCCGGCGGCAGCATAGACAGAGTTAATCTCCCCGTCGTCCTCCACCTCCAAATCGGTGTAGGAGTCAGCGGGCAGGACGGCCTGCATGGCCTCTGTGGTGGTCTCCAGCGCAATGGCTTCGATGCGGCCCGCCGTCAGCATATTGACGAGGCCCAGCACCAGAGCCGCCACGACTGCTACCGCCAGAAGGGTCGCGCCGGGCTTCAAAAAATCACGGATCTTACTCATCCCTTAGCGTCCTCCTTTTTCTTGCCCTTGCCCAGGCCCTTGAGCTTGAGGCCCTTGCCGGGAACGCCGAAGCGCCGGGGCGCGGTATTTTTGTCTATCATCCAGACAGTCAGGTTCATAATCAGGATGGCATAGCTGACGCCCTCGGGATAGGAGCCAAAGTAGCGAATCAGCACAGTGATAAGGCCGCAGCCGATGCCGTATATGACCTGGCCCTTGGGCGTCACAGGGCTGGTGCAATAGTCCGTCGCCATGAAGATGGCACCCAGCAGCAGACCGCCGGAGAGGATATTCTGGAGCATCCAGAGGAGGTTGTTGTTCCCGCGGGGGAAGATGAAGGTCACGACCGCCACGGTGAGGATATAGCTCAGCGGAATGCGCAGGGAGATGACCTTCCGCACCACGAGATAGGCCCCGCCCAGCAGCAGCGCGATGGAGCAGACCTCGCCCACGCAGCCGCCGGTGTTGCCAAGCAGCATAGCGCCGATGCCTGTGGAGGAGAGAGTCCCCTGATGCAGAGAGGCCAGCGGAGTGGCATAGGTGGCGGCATCCGCCACGGATTCAAAGTTCGCCGCCTTCCAGGAGGTCATAAGCGCCGCATAGGATGCGACCAGGAAGGCACGGCCCGCCAGCGCGGGGTTCAGGAAGTTCTTGCCCAGGCCGCCGAACAGCTGCTTTACGATGATAATGGCGAAAAACGCGCCAATCACCGGCAGCCACCAGGGGGCCGTGGTGGGCAGGGTATAGGCCAGCAGAACGCCGGTCACAACCGCAGAGAGGTCGCCCACGGTGTTAGGCTTTTTCATCAGCTTGCGGTAAAGGAACTCAAATACCACACAGGAGACCACGGACACAGCGGTCAGCACCAGCGGCCAGACCCCGAACAAAATCAGGGACGCCACCAGCGCCGGGGCCAGCGCAATCAACACGTCCAGCATGATAGCCTTAGTGTCCCTCGGCGTGCGGATATGGGGAGAGGAGGACACGATGAGCTTTCTTGTTTCTTCCATCTTACTTCTTCTCCTCCTTCTTGTCTGCGGCGGCCTCCGCTTTGGCCTTCTCCGCTTCCTCCTTGGCCTTCAGGGCGGCGTTATAGGCCTGGAGCTTTGCCTTGCCGGTCTTGAAGGCATGGGTCAGATGCAGGCGGCCCGGGCAGATATAGGTGCAGGCGCCGCACTCCACGCAGTCTGTAATATTCAGCTTTTGCAGCATCTCCAAATCGCCCTTTTCCTCATACATATAAAGATAGATGGGCTGGAGATTCATGGGGCATGCGTCGATACACTGGCCGCAGCGGATGCAGGTGGGATTTTCGATGTTGCGATCCTCATCCTCCGCAAAGGCCAGCAGGGCCGCGGTGCCCTTGCCGCAGGGAACAGCCAGGTCATACTGGGCAATACCCATCATGGGGCCGCCCATGATGATTTTCCACGGCTCCTTGGCAAAGCCGCCAGTCTGCTCGAACACCCACTCCATAGAGGTGCCGACGCGCACCTTGACGTTCTTGGGCTGGGCGATAGCGGAGCCGGAAACGGTGACTACGCGCTCAATGGCGGGCCAGCCCTCATAGCAGGCGCGATACACGCTGTAGGAGGTGAAGGTGTTGAACACGGCGCAGCCCACCTGAGCAGGCAGACCGCCGGGAGGCACCTCCCGCCCGGTAATGGTCTTGATGAGCGTTTTTTCAGCGCCCTGGGGATACTGGCACTTCAGGGGAACGATCTCGATCCCCATGGCCTTCGCGCCCTTGAAATTCAGCAGGTCGATGGCGAACTTCTTGTTCAGCTCGATGCCGAAATAGGCGTGATCCACCTTGCAGGCCCGCATGATAAGCTCAATGCCCTTGAGCAGCTCGTCCGGGTGCTCCAGCATGGTGCGGTGGTCGCTGGTTATGTACGGCTCGCATTCCGCGCCGTTGATGATGACGGTGTCCACCTTGCCCCAGCCGCTTGTGATTTTGAAGGCGGTGGGGAACGTGGCGCCGCCCATGCCGACGATGCCGGCCTCCCGAATCAGCTCCGCGATCTGCTCCGGGCTTTCCAGCGCTTCCGCCGGGGCGGGGAACATATCCTCCGCCGGGGTGTCCTTGAAATCGTTTTCAATGATAACGGCTGTGACCATATTGCCAAGATTATTGAGCCGCGGCTCGATGGCTATGACCTTGCCGGAGACGGAGGCGTGTACCGGCGCGGACACAGGCGCCTTGGCTTCGCCGATTTTCTGGCCCAGCTTTACCTGATCGCCGACCGCGACCAGCGGCGTACACGGCGCGCCGATGTGCTGGGACATGGGGATGACCACCTGAGCCGGCTGTGGGATGGTGGAGATCGCCGCTTCGTTGGAGGGTGCTTTTTTATCGTTCGGATGCACCCCGCCATGGGGCTTAAAGAGCATGAGCATCACCTCTGCTTAATTTTATACTTATCTATAATAGCATAAGTTGTCCCCGGTGTCCACAACATTATCCACCAAAAAAGGCAGTTTGCGGTGCAAAAAAGTTCATATTTCTTTGGCGTTTTGCGGGATGCTGTGGGGTTACAGCGGTTGCATATGGGCTGTAAATTTGATATAATATTTACAAAAGAAAGCACGGCGGCGCAGGACATGGAAAAGATGTCTGGCCGTCTGTTGCAGGGTGTGATATAATGGCTATAGCATATCATCTCATGATACTATCCGCCACGACAGACATACCGTGTTTCGGCCCGGCCGGGCCATGCGAGGAGGTTTTCATATGTTCGACGAATACCCCCGCCCACAGATGGAGCGGGCCAATTGGCTCAACCTTTGCGGCCTCTGGGATTATGCCATCACACAGACCGCCCAGCCTCCCTTCCACTGGGACGGGCAGATACAGGTTCCCTTCTCCCCTGAGGCCCCTGCCTCCGGCGTGAGCCGCCAGGTTGGGCCGGAGGACTTTTTGTGGTATCACCGCACACTGGACATCCCCTGGGCGGGTGATCGGGTGCTGCTTCACTTCGGGGCTGTGGATCAGCAGGCCGTCGTCTGGTGCAACGGCAGGGAGGTCGGCTCCCACATCGGAGGCTATACTCCCTTCACGGTGGACATCACGGAGGCGCTGGACAGCGCCCGCCAGGGGGAGCTTCTTGTCTGCGTGCGGGACGGCACCGCCCAATCCGGCCTTGCGAGAGGCAAGCAGCGGCTGCGCCCCGGCAGCATCTGGTATTCCGCCCAGAGCGGCATATGGCAGCCCGTCTGGGCCGAGACGGTTCCGGCGGAATATATCGAGCGGCTGCGCGTCACGCCGGACTATGACAACGCCTCCGTCACCATAGAGGTACTGCCCCAGGGCACCGTACACTTCCGAGGCGAGGACTATGAAAGCCCCGCCTGCATCCCCATTCCGGATTTTGTCCCCTGGACGCCGGAGAGCCCCCACCTGTACGGCTTCACCGCCTCCCTGGGGGACGATTTGGTGAAGGGCTATTTCGCCATGCGGAAATTCTCTGTGGAGGACGGAAAGCTGTGCCTCAATAACCAGCCCTACTTCCACAACGGCATTCTTGACCAGGGCTATAACCAGGCGGGGCTTTATACCTACCCCTCCGACCAGGCCATGATAGACGACATCCAGCTCGCCAAGGACATGGGCTTCAACACCCTCCGCAAGCACGTGAAGGTGGAGCCTCTGCGCTGGTATTACCACTGCGACCGCATCGGAATGCTGGTCTGGCAGGATATGCCGAACGGCGGCACCGTCTATAACCGCGCGGTGACGGCCATGCCCATGCTGACCGGCGGCTCCGCTATGCGGGATGACCGTTATAAGACCCTCGGGCGGCGGGACGCCGCCGGCCGAACCCAGTTCATGACCGAGCTGCGGGAGATGATAGACACGCTCTACAACTGCCCCTGCATCGCCATGTGGGTGCTCTTTAATGAGGGCTGGGGCCAGTTTGACGCGGCCAAGGCGCTGGAATACGTGCAGGAGCTTGATGGCACCCGCACCATCGACCACGCAAGCGGCTGGTTCGACCAGGGAGTCGGACAGGTGCAGAGTCTGCACGTCTACTTCCGCAAATACCGCTATCAGCCGGACGACAAGGGCCGGGCCGTGCTGCTCAGCGAGTTTGGCGGCTACAACCTCAGCGTCTCCGGCCACACCTGGAACAACAAGGATTTCGGCTATAACAGCTGCATCAGCCCCAAGGATTTGGAGGTAAAGCTCCGCCAGCTGTATAACAAGGAAATCACCCCTGCCAGACGCGCCGGTCTGGCCGCCGCCATCTACACCCAACTGACCGACGTGGAGGAAGAGCTAAACGGGCTTGTCACCTATGACCGACAGGTGCTGAAGCTTCCCCCGGAGGTCGTGCGGCAGATCGTGTCCAATTGAGAGGCCTGATATGGCGGAAAAGAACGGCAAAAACCAGAAAGAAAAAAAGAAAAAAGGCGGCAGTCAGTTTATCAGCTATAAATCCATGGGCCTGATTGCCGGGCTTATCTTTGGCGCGGCCTACGGCGTGGTGCTGGACAACTATGGAATCGGCATCCCGCTGGGCGTTTGCATGGGTGTGTGCATCGGGGCTGTTTTGGACGGCCAGAAAAGAAGATAAGAGCGCTTACCTTGATATGTAATGACCTTTGTCAAGAGGCAATTTGCCCAAAAACAGGGTCAAGC
>JAJBVW010000100.1 GCA_020866945.1 Oscillospiraceae bacterium | reverse complement strand
TCCACTCTGCTGTCCGTTGTGAGCCGCGCCCACCCCAAGATAGCGGACTATCCCTGGCCGGCAACATCCTGGTGCGCCAGCGCGGCACAAAAATCCACCCCGGCACCAACGTGGGCATCGGCGGCGACGATACGCTTTACGCCAAGGCGGACGGCATCGTTCGTTTTGAGCGCATGGGCGCTGACCGCAAAAAGGTCTCCGTTTACGAGGTTCAGCAGTAATTATCAAACAACAAGGGGCGGTTTTATCAACCGCCTCTTTTCTTTTTATGCGTGGTGTTGACAAATGTTTGTAGATAAAGTGACCATAACGGTAAAGGCCGGGGACGGCGGCAACGGCGCCGTGGCCTTCCACCGGGAAAAATATGTCGCCTCCGGCGGGCCGGACGGCGGCGACGGGGGCCGCGGCGGCGACATCATCGTCAAGGTTGACCCCTCCATGTCCACGCTGATGGACTTCCGCTACAAGCGGAAATTCACCGCCGGAAACGGTATGCCCGGCCAGGGCAAGCGCTGCTCCGGCAAGGACGGCACGGACGTGATTCTCCGCGTGCCAAAAGGCACGCTCATAAAGGACAAGGAGACCGGCGCGGTGATGCAGGATATGTCCGCCGCGGACAGCTTCATCCTGGCCCGCGGGGGCCGCGGCGGCTGGGGCAACAAGCACTTCGCCACTCCCACCCGGCAGACGCCGCGCTTTGCAAAGCCCGGCCTGCCCGGCGAGGCGCGGGAGGTCGTTCTGGAGCTGAAGCTTCTCGCAGATGTGGGTCTTGTGGGCTTTCCCAATGTGGGAAAATCCACTCTGCTGTCCGTTGTGAGCCGCGCCCACCCCAAGATAGCGGACTATCCCTTTACCACGCTCTATCCGAACCTCGGCGTGGTCTACGCTGGAGAGGGCAGCAGCTTCGTCATGGCGGACATCCCCGGCATTATCGAGGGAGCCAGCGAGGGCGCGGGTCTCGGCCACGATTTTCTGCGCCATATCGACCGGTGCCGCCTGCTGATTCATGTGGTGGACGTTTCCGGCAGCGAGGGGCGCGACCTCATTGCGGACTTTGAGGCCATCAACGCCGAGCTGCGGGAATATAACCCGGAGCTTGCCTCCCGGCCCCAGCTCGTCGCCGCGAACAAATGCGACGTTCTGGGCGACGACCGGCAGCTGCTGGACGATTTCCACGCCTATGCGGAGGGCAAGGGCTATACGGTATACGAAATTTCCGCCGCCGCCCACCAGGGCATTAAGGAGCTGACCTACGCCACCGCCGGAATGCTGAAAGACCTCCCTCCTGTCATGGTATACGAGGCCGACTACGTGGCCCCGGAGGTGAAGCTCGGCACGGCAGACGACCTGACCATCCGCCAGGAGGACGGCGTCTGGCTCATAAACGGCGACTGGCTTGACCGGCTCGTGGCCCGCGTGAACTTTTCCGACTATGAATCCCGTATGTACCTTGACCGCAAGCTGCGGGAGGGCGGCGTCTACGACCGCATGGAGGCCTTGGGCCTCCAGGATGGGGACACCATCAGCATCGCGGAGCTGCAATTTGAATATTATTCCTGAAGGGACGCGGCTATGGAACTGAAAATGATTGCCGGACGCACCGGCTGTCTCGCGGGCCATCAGCTCATCGGCCTGTATCTGACGGACGACACCCACTGCGTTCTGTTGGACTGCGGCACCGCCGGCGTGCGGGAGGAGCTTGAAAAAACTCTCGCGGACGCGGGTCTCACTCCGGTCGGCGTTCTTTGCACGCACACCCATTTTGACCACCTCGGCAACGCCGCCTATTTCCAGCGGACGTATCATATCCCCGTGGCCCTGCCCTTTGGGGAGGCGGAGCTGTGCCGCACGGCGGCGGCGGTGAAAAGCCACCTGTTCGTCTATTCCGCCGGGCAGATAGACTCCGACCCGGATCTGAAGGATCTGCCCTGCACGGTAGACAGGGTCATCATGCCGGAGCAGGAGCAGTTTGTCTTCTGCACGGAGCGTTTCGGCATCCTCCATACGCCGGGCCACTCCCCCGACCATATCAGCGTCGTCACCCCGGACGGGGTGTGCTACGCTGGGGATGCGCTGCTGTGCGGCCACAATCTGCTGGCGGCTAAGCTGCCGTATGCCTACAATTTCCGGCAGAGCCTCGCCTCCTTCCAGAAATTCAAAACCTGCGGCTGCCACACCCTTCTTCTGGCCCACAACGGCATCATAACCGCGCCCTTTGACGACATTATCGAGAAAAACCGCGCGGCCATGGAGCACCGTCTGATCCTGGTGCGGGGCATTGTGAACCATCAAATGACCACGGAGGAAATCTACACCGCCGTCCGTCAGGCCATGGGCATCACCGTCAAGAACCCCCGTCAGGCCCTGAGCCTGGAGCGCTTCCTGCGCCCCTACCTCGAATGTCTCATCGACGACGGCACCCACCGCCAGTCCATCCGCGACGGCCTCCTGTGCTACGAGCCGGTGTGACCGTGCACCCCTCACCATCCCGGCACATATACTGAATCAGAACAAAAGGCACTCACCCGAACCAGGTGTGCGCCTTTTTTCTTATACTTTAATTATTATCATATTTTGAGGTGATTTGCGTATGTGTTCCATCGCAGGGATGATTGACTTTGCTCATGATATGCGCGGCGATCGGGAGGCGCTGGAGGCCATGCACAGGAGCATGACCCGGCGGGGGCCGGATCAGAGCGGGGCCTATTTTTCCCAAAGCGCCGCGCTGCTGCATAACCGGCTTTGCGTCATCGACATAGAAAACGGCCGCCAGCCCATGACTGTCCGGCAGGGCGGCAATACCTATACCCTGGTCTATAACGGGGAGCTGTATAACACCGGCGAACTGCGCGCCGAGCTTATCGCCGCCGGCCACCGCTTCGCCGGCCATTCGGACACAGAGGTACTGCTGAAATCATATATCCAGTGGGGCGGAGCCTGCGTGGAACGGCTCAACGGCATATTCGCCTTCGCCGTATACGAGGAACCGGCCCGGCGGTTGTTTATCGCGCGGGACAGGATGGGCGTCAAGCCCTTTTTTTATACCATGCAGGACGGGGCCTTCCTCTTTGCCTCGGAGCTGAAGGGCCTGCTGGCCCATCCCCGGGTGCGGCCACAGGCGGACAGGGACTCCGTTTTGGAGCTTATCCTCGTCGGCCCCGGACGGACGCCGGGGTGCGGCGTGTTCAAGGGCATCCGGGAGTTGCCCCCCGGCTGCCGGGGCTGGTTCTGCGAGGACGGCCTGAAAACGGAAAAATACTGGTCTCTCCAGGCCCGCGACCATCGCGACAGCCTTGACACCACCATCGACACCGTGCGCTTTCTTGTGACGGACGCCATCGAGCGCCAGCTCGTCTCCGATGTGCCGGTGGGAACGTTTCTCTCCGGCGGGCTGGATTCCGGCATTATCTGCTCCATCGCGAACCGTCACATGAAAGCCCGGGGTCAGCGGCTGACGGCCTTTTCCGTGGACTACAAGGACAACAAAAAATACTTCCACAGCGGCAAATTCCAGCCGAACAGCGACACGGACTATATCCCGCTCCTGCGGGACTGGCTGGGCTGCGAGCACTATCTCGTCACGCTGGACACGGATGAGCTGGTGGAGGGGCTTTTTGAGGCCGTGGACGCCCGCGACCTGCCGGGCATGGCGGACGTGGACTCCTCCCTCCTGCAATTTTGCAAGCACATCAAAAGCCATGTGACCGTGGCCCTGTCCGGAGAGTGCGCGGACGAGATTTTCGGCGGCTATCCGTGGTATCGGGATGAACAGATACGTATGGCGGAGGGCTTTCCCTGGGCGCAGTCCACCGCCTATCGGGCGGGCTTCCTGCGGGAGGAATACCTCCAGGGCGTTGACCCCCGGGAGTACGTCATGGCCCGCTACCGCGCCACCGTGGTGGATGCCTCCACCCTCCCCGGCGATGATTTGACTGACCGCCGGATGTGGGAGATGATGCGCCTCAATACCGACTGGTTTATGCAGACCCTGCTGGATCGAAAGGACAGAATGTCTATGTACAGCGCCCTGGAGGTGCGTGTTCCCTTCTGCGACCACCGCATCGCAGAATATCTCTACTCAATCCCCTGGGAGTGGAAGGACTACAAGCACTATGAAAAGGGTCTCCTGCGCGCCGCCATGCGGGACGTGCTGCCGGAGGAGATACTCTGGCGCAAGAAAAGCCCCTATCCCAAGACCCACAACCCCGCCTATATGTCCGCCGTCTCCGCGCGGCTGCGGCGCGTGCTGGAAGGCGGCGACGCCCCGCTGCTGAATGTGGTAAAGCGGGAGGCTCTGGAAGCGCTCCTGACCGACGACAAGGCCCAGCCCTGGTATGGGCAGCTGATGACCACGCCCCAGACCATCGTCTATATGCTGCAAATCAACTACTGGCTGGAAAAATATAAGGTAGAGCTGGTGTGATGATACAATACAGCGTCCCGTCCCGCGGAAAACGCGGGACGGGGCGCTCAGTTCATCGGCTGGAGAGAAGCCCAATCGCGTTTGCGAGCAGCTCGGCAGCCCCGGCGCGGGTCAGCACCTGCTCGATGTCGTCCCAGTCGGACAGCATGACGTTGCAGGCGGTCAAATTCGCCACGGCCTGCGCCCAGGTGGTGTTGGCGTTATCCGCGCCCACATAGGCCGCCGCGCTGACCACATCCGTCACGCCGAGGACGCTGTTGAGCATCAGGCAGGCGTCCTGGAGAGTAATGTCCTCATCGGGGCAGAAGTTGGCCCCGGTGGCGGTCTCCACCCCCTGCGTATACCCATTCATCAGTGCGGTCGCCACATAGGGCTTGAGCCAAGCGTCAATCTCCGCGTCGTCCCCAAAGCCGGTGGAGCTGACGCCCTGGAGCAGGTCGCAGCCCGCCGCCGTCATGCACATGGTCAGAAACTCGCCCCGCGTCACGGCTGCGTCCGGGTTGAACACATAGTCCTCGCCCACATATTCCCCGGTGAAGACCCCCGCCTCCGTCAGCACGATGGCAGCGTATTCCAGCGCGCTGCCGGACATATCGGAATACGTCACCTTGGACTTCTGCCGGATGAGTTTAATAATTACCGTCCCCTCCTGGGAGACGTTCCCAGCGCTGTCCGTGACCCGGAAGCCGAAATAGTCCTTGCCGCGTTTGCCCTCCTTGGGCGTATAGACAAAATAGCCGTCCGCCGTCAGCTCTACGCTGCCCTTGAGGGGCTGCGTCGTTATCTCAAAGGTCAGCGCGTCCCCCTCCGCGTCATATGCCGTGAGCTGTCCGCCCACGGAGACGCCCCGATAGGTCTCAAGCTCCTGGTTTTCCGCCACGGGAGCCGTGTTCTCCGCCGTATCCTCCTCGCTGGCCGCGCCCGCCGTGCCGGTGAGCGCCTCCGCCGCGAGGCCCGCCTCATAGTCCGACACGACCTCCGCGTCCGTGGACGCATCCGCCGCAGTCTCCACGGCCTCCGCCGTTTCCGCTGATTCAACGGTCTCTGCGGCCTCCGCCGCTTCCTCCGCAAGCGCCGCCTCGATGGCGGCGGTCTCGATGGTGGAGATGTCCGCCAGGGCCGGAACAAAAAGCGATAGCAGCATCCATGCTGTTGCAGCTCGTTTCATGTAAACAACCTCCTGTAGTTTGTATGCTTATTCTTACCCCTACGCGGCGAAATATTCCCTTCCAAAGAAAAATATGGTTGACTTCCCAAATAAGCGTGTTACAATATTCTCAGACAGGTTGTGCGGCAGAAGTGTGTAAGTCCAGACAGGGACGGACGCGGCTGCCGTTTTTATTTCCCATCATATAGCTTTTTTGTATATTTTAATAGTAGATAATAATGAAAGGAGCGCGGAGCTGATGAAGCCAAAGTCCCCCACAGGCCCTCTGACCCCCAAGACGGAGGCCCAGACCATCCTGCTGGACGCATGGACGCTTGCGGCGGAGGAGGAGACCGTTCCTCTCGCCGCCTGCCGGGGCCGCGTCCTGGCGCAGGACGTGTTCGCCCAATATAACATCCCCGTCGTGCGGGCCTCCGCCATGGACGGCGTGGCCGTGAACGCCGCCGATTTTGCCGAGGGCAGGAGGCCGGACTGCACCGGCTGGCGGCCCGGTCTTGAATATTCCCGTGCCGACACCGGCGACGATTTTGACGACAAATATGACGCGGTCGTCCCCATTGAGCAGGTGCAGGTTCTGCCGGACGGCGGCCTGATATTCGCGCCGGACGTGGAGATTCGCCCCGGCCTGAACGTCCGCCCCTCCGGCTCTCAGGTGGAGAAGGATTCCCTCCTCTGCAAAAAGGGAACACGCCTGACGGCGCTGGACATCGCCGTCATCGGCATGGGCGGGTACGACGCGGCCCCCGTTCGCCGCCGCCCGAAGGTCGCCTTTGTCCCCACGGGCAGCGAGCTTGTCCCCGTCGGGGCCGAACTGGCCAGAGGCCAGAATTTTGACACCAACAGCTTGATGGCCGCCCTCCTGCTGGAGGAGATGGGCGCGGAGCCTGTCCCCTGCCCCATCCACCGGGACGACCCGGACGCCATCGAGCGGACGCTGGACGAGCTTCTGCCCCAGACTGACATCATTATCCTGAACGCCGGAACCTCCAAGGGCCAGGAGGATTACTGCGGCCAGCTCCTCAAGCGCCGGGGGCAGCTTCTGTTCAGCGGCGTGGCCGCCGTGCCGGGACGCCCCATGACCGCCGCCGTCATAGAGGGGAAAATGGTGCTGAACATCTCCGGCCCCGCGCTCGCGGCCTTTTACACCCTGGACTGGGCCGTAAAGCCTCTGATATGCAAATATCTGGGCGTCCCCGTGCCGAAGCGCGAAACTGTCCAGGCGGAGCTGACCGCCCCGATAGGCGCGCCGCCCATGTCCATGTGCTGTATGCTGCGCCTCCAAAAAGAGGGTGACAGGCTCCTCGCCACGCCCCTGAATATGCGCGGCCATGGCAGCGTAGGCTCCGGCGTCCTGCTGACCGCCGACGCCATGTATGCCACCATCCCCGGCCAGGGGCCGAAGGCTGCCGGAGAGACCATCTCCGTGGAGCTGCTGCGGGAGACATTATAATCATATTTGCAAGACTTAACGCCATATAACGCACGAGAGCCTGTTCAAAAAGCGCCGCCGCTTTTTGAACAAGCTCTCGATTATTATATTTCTTATGTTGTCACTTGGTTCCGAATATCCGGTCTCCCGCGTCGCCGAGGCTGGGGACGATGTAGCCGTGATCGTTCAGATGGTCGTCCAGGGCGGCGACAAAGATGTCCACGTCCGGGTGGGCGGCCTGCATGGCCTCCACGCCCTCCGGCGCGCCGATGATGGACATGAGCTTGATGTTCTTCACGCCCACCTCCTTCAAAAACGTGGCCGCCGCCGAAGCGCTGCCGCCGGTCGCCAGCATAGGGTCAACGATGATAACGTCCCGCTCCGCGATGTCGGGGGGCATTTTGAAATAATACTTCACCGGCTCCAGCGTCTCCGGATCGCGGAACAGGCCGATGTGCCCCACCTTGACGTTTGGCATCATCGCCACCATGCCGTCCACCATGCCAAGCCCGGCCCGCAGAATCGGCACCACGGCCAGCTTTTTTCCCGCAATGCGGTGGCAGGTCGCCACGTCCACAGGGGTCTGCACCTGCACCTCCTCCAGGGGCAGGTCGCGCGTGGCCTCATAGCACATCAGCTGGGCAATCTCGCTGACAAGCTCGCGAAACTCCTTGACGCTCGTCTTCTCATCCCGCAGGATGGACAGCTTATGCTGGATGAGTGGGTGGTCAAAAACCATTACGTTGCTCATATTTTTCGCTCCTTTGTATAATAATGCCGTTTTTTATTGCAGATACAGCCAAATCCCCGCCTCGATGGTCAGATAAATCATGCAGGTATAGTCCCCCACGGAAACGCCCATGGTGTAATCCGTCCAGCCGACCTGGCCCAGAAGCGGCGCAATTTCCTCCGCCGTGAAGCCGAACACGTCGCTTTGCAGCATGGCGTCCTTCGCCGCGTACCATACGCCGGTGCCGATGCTGTTTTCCTGCTCACTGATGCGGATGTCCGTGGGCCGTCCGGCCTCCGAATCCCAGTAAAGGGCCAGGGTCAGGGTATCGCTGTCAAAGGTGGCGTAATATATCCCGTCCGTGTCGTCCAGAATATTCACGCCGTCTGCCGCAAAGGTGGTGCCAGCCGCCGCGTCAATCTCCTCCACAAAGGCGATCATGTCTTCCGAGGCGTCGGAGACCTCCCGCTCATAGCCCTCCGGCAGCTCACGCTCCGTCCAGTCCTGGCCCCCGGTTTCGAGATAATGACGCAGATTCGTGTAATCCGTCACGGTTTCCGTCACATCATATCCGTCCCAGTCGGTGTATTCTATGTCGAAATAGCACAGCGCCCGCTCCTCCACGGAGTCATAAAACGCCTCCGCGCCGGAGGTATCGCAGCTTTCCAGCACGTCATACAGGGAGAGGGTCTGAATTTGCAGTGGCTCCACAATGCCGAGCAGCTCGTTCATCTCCGTTTGCGTTCTGTTCCAGTACGGCACGGTCGCATACTCATAGGTGAAGGTGCCCCGCCCGCCAAGCTGGGCCACCAACGTATAGGTCGGCCCATAGGTGGCCTGGTTTTCCGAGTACATATGCCCGAAAAGATAGTAGTCATCCCCCACCTTTTCCAGGCCGATGGAGATATTGCCCCAGCCGTCGGTCGGCAGAATCATGTACTGGTCATAGCTGCTTTGGGAGATTTCCCCGTCCTTCGCGTCATAATAGATGACGTAGATGACAAAGGCCCGCTCATACAGCTCGTCGTCGATGTCAACACCGGTTTCCGTGTCATACAGCCAGGGGGCGAAATAGGTGTTAAACCTCATGCAGTTCACAAGATAGAAAACCGCCATTTCCAGGCTCCCGTCCCCGTCATAATCGTGAATTTCCGCACCGATGATGCCGGTCTCCCCCTGCGTCCACAGCGGCTCCTCAAAGGTCTTTCCGCTTCCCAGCGTGATCTCCACCGGGTCTGTCGTCACGAGGTCGTATTCGGCCAGAATAACGCTCTGCATATAGTCGTAATAGTCCGCCGCCGTCGGAAACTCCTCCTCCGGCTCTGCGGTCTCCTGCGGCTCTGTCGCTTCCTCCGCCGTCTCAGCCGCGTCCTCGACCGTCACGGCTTCGCCGGCGGCTGCGTCCTCCTCGTCCTCCGTCTGCGCACAGCCGCCGCAAACGAGCAGCGCCGCCGCCAAAAGCAGCGCCAGCAGCTTCTTTGTGAGCTTCATGTTTTCTCTCCTCTGAAATCTTTGTGTATTCCTTCGCCGGTTCCTTCATCCTCGCCTGCCGCTCCCGCTCCGCCTGGCTCAGGCGCAGATAGACGGGCAGCAGCGCCTTCGGCGGAACAGGGGCTTTGTCCCTGGCCGCAAGGCCCACGCCGCGGGCGCTTTGGATACGCAGCGGCTCGGGGGCCAGATACAGAGTCAGACCCGGCTCTTCGCTGAGAGTATTATAGCACAGAGCGGCCCCGTCTCCAAGCAGAATCCAGGGCTTGTGATATACTTTTAACTCGTTTTTCAGCTCGTCAACAGCAATGGCCCGGTCGGCCGTCAGCCGCCGGGGGCAGCCGTTTTCCACCGTGAAGAGCGCGTTATACACCTGGCTGCGGCGGGCATCCATGGCGCAGCAGAGCATGGCTCCCTCCCTGTCCGGCCCGCCCCAGGCCATCGCCTCCAGCGTGGAAACGCCGACGGCGGGAATTTCCAGCGCCCAGCAAAGGCCCTTGGCCTCAGACAGGCCGATGCGCAGGCCCGTGAAGGAGCCAGGCCCCTGAGCCACAGCCACCGCGTCCAGGTCTGTCAGCTTCTTATCCAGGTTTTTCAGCAGCGCCTCCGCCATCGGCAGCAGGGTGCGGCTGTGGGTCAGTCCGGCGTTCGCCACGGACAGCCCAAGCATGGCCCCGTCCTCAAATATGGCTGCGGAGGCGGCCTTGGCGGAGCTTTCCAGCGCCAGCATCAGCATTTCTGCGGCCCCCCTTCGATAGAAATTTCCCGCTGTGTATCAGACAGCTTGGAAAAGCGTATCACATACTCGTCCCCCTCAAAGGCCCCGGAGACGTTCTCGCTCCACTCCACGGCGCACACGCCGTTTCGGCCCAGATAGTCCTCCCAGCCGATGTCGTATAGCTCCTCTGCGTCGGACAGGCGGTACATATCAAAATGGAACAGGCTCCGAGGGCCTATGTACTCGTTCACAATGGTAAAGGTCGGGCTTGTGACCGGTACATCCAGGCCCATGCCCCGGGCCATGCCCCGGACAAAGGCGGTCTTGCCGCAGCCCAAATCGCCATACAGCGCAGCCACGGAGCCGTCCGACACCGACGCGCCGAATCGCTCTCCCAGCGCCTCCGTCTCCCACTCAGAATTTGTTATATAGACCATATCTCAAAGCTCCATTGTGGCGTAGGCGTTTAAGTCGCTGCCGGCCCGCGTGCCCGCCAGGTATTCATAATAGCCCTGGGCGCCGATCATGGCCCCGTTGTCCCCGCAAAGACGCATGGGCGGGGTATACAGGGTCTTGCCAGCTTCCTCGCACGCCGTCTGAAAATCCCGGCGTATGCGGGAATTGGCCGCAACGCCCCCGGCCACGGCAATATGCTGATAGCCCAGCATTTTTGCCGCCTCCATGGTGCGGCCCACCAGAGATTCCGACACGGCCCGGCAAAGGCTCGCCGCGAGGCCCGGCTTATCCAGCGGTTCCCCGGTCTGCTCACAGTGGTGGACGATGTTCACAACGCTGGTTTTCAGGCCGGAAAAGCTCATGTCAAAGGGGTTGTCCCCCACATAAGGCCGCGGCAGGTCATAGCGGCGGTCGTCCCCGGTCTGGGAAAGGTCGTCGATGGGCTTGCCGCCGGGATAGCCCAGACCCATGACGCGGGCAGATTTATCGAAGCACTCTCCCGCCGCGTCGTCCCGCGTCCGGCCCAGGACGCGCATATCCGTATACCCCCGCACGTCCACCAGCATGGTGTTGCCCCCGGAAATGGCAAGGCACAAAAAGGGCGGCTCCAGCTCCGGGTAGGCGATATAATTCGCGGCGATATGGCCCCGGATATGGTGGACGGGTATCAGCGGCACGCCCAGGGCCAGGGCCGCGCTTTTCGCGAAATTCACCCCCACCAGCACCGCGCCGATAAGCCCGGGGGCATAGGTGCAGGCCACCGCGTCTATCTCCCGGCGGGACACCCCGGCCTCCGCCAAGGCCCGGTCAGCCAGCTGGACGATGACCTCCAAATGGCTGCGGGCCGCAATTTCCGGCACCACGCCGCCGTATATTTTATGCAGCGCCACCTGGGAGAATATCTGGTCGGTCAGCACCCGCCGCCCGTCCTCCACCAGCGCCACCGCCGTCTCATCACAGGACGATTACACGGACAAAATAAGCATATCACATCACCAACGTCATAATTATGGCGTCCTCTCTGGGTTTTTCTTAGTAATTTTTCCGGCGGCCCACCGGGGCGAAGCGGGCGTTTTCG
>JAJBVW010000124.1:8803-11552 GCA_020866945.1 Oscillospiraceae bacterium | reverse complement strand
ATAGCAGGGATATTCCGCCTTTGCCAATACCATTGGCGGCGTCATCCTGTTGGGTACGGATCATGTTATCACTCGTAATCGAAAAAAGCGGCAAAAAAGAAAGCCCCTCAAACCATTGCGGTTTAAGGGACTTTCATGGAGCTGCTGGGCGGATTCGGACCGCCGACCTCGTCATTACCAATGACGCGCTCTACCGACTGAGCTACAGCAGCTGGCGACCGAGAAGGGACTTGAACCCTCGACCTCCGGCGTGACAGGCCGGCGTTCTAACCGACTGAACTACTCGGCCACGAGCTTTTCAATTATACTCATTTCCCGTGCCGATGTCAAGAGGATTTTCGGGAAAAGACAAATTTTTTTCTCCCAGCCCCGAAAAAATTAACCGGTTCGTAATTTTTCGTAATTTCTTGTAATTTTTGTTGCATTCCTGGCCGAAGTCGTATATAATAAGCTCATTCTAAAAAATAAGGTAGTGATTATATGTCTGGACAACACCTCGCGCCGGAGGACCAGTCCTCTTCCCGGTCTAACTCCCGCTCCAGCTCCCGTTCCCGGGCTGAATCTGAATATTCAGGATATTCAGAATATGAATATGGCTATGAGGACTACGAGTCCGAAGCCCGCTCCCATTCCCGCTCCCGCTGGCAGAAGTGGGTCATCGTGGCCGCTCTGGCCGTGGTCGTGATTGCCGTCGGCGTGATGGGCTTCATGCTGTACAGCGACCTGCGCGGCGACGACGTTGCGGAAACCGCCGATGGCATCACCGCGACCATTACGGCTCAGGATTCCAGCGGCAAGGAGGTCGCGAGCAAGCTCTCTGTGACCGAGGGCACCGAGCGCCCGGATACCGTGGACGAGGACGAGGAGCTTCTTCTGCTCGACCTGACCTGGACCGGCAGCAAGGACGCGTCCTATCCCCTGGTCGTCACGATAACGGACAGCAGCTTCACAAACGACGACGGCCTCGCCGTATACCATTATAATAATGGAGAGTGGGAGCTTATCGGCACCTACCTCATCGTGAACCACTCCGTCTCCTTCCCGGCGGAGAGCCTCTCCCCCTTCGCGTTCCAGGTGATAAGCTCCACGCCGGAGCCGACCGCCACGCCGGAACCCACCGCCACGCCTGAACCCACTGCGACGCCCGAGCCGACCCCCGAGCCTGTCGACTACGGTACATACAGCACCGTGCAGGACGGCCTCTCCGTGCAGATGGACGCCCTGGTGGACGGACAGGCCTCGATCCTCGCCGTGATAAACGACCCCGCAGAGGACGGCTCCCTGACTGCCTCCGTCCTGATCAACTATAACGGCACCGAGCTTCGCACGGTGGACGTCGATGTCGCCATCACGTCCGACGGCGTCTACTATCTGACCGGCGACGTGGTAGAGGGTATGCTCTGGACAGCCACAGCGGACACCTATGTCGGCGAGACGCGCTATTCCCTCTCCAACAACGGAGCCTATCTGAACCTGGATGAGGATAACGCCAACGTCGTGCTGGACGACAACGACTACCGCACCCGCTGGCTGTTTGAGACCATCACCCTGGACGACGGGACGGAAAAGACCGTTCTGACCTATATGGTGGATTCCACTGTCTATTACGTTGCGACCATGACCATGGTCACGGATACCGCCGACACGGCGGAGGCCGTCGAGGATGCGGAAGTCACCGAGACGGAGACGACCGAGACCGACGAAGCCGCCGAGGCGGACGAGACCACCGTTGAGGTCGAGGTCACGAACGATTCTGGCCTGACCGAGGTGCTGCGCTTCACCGTTACCACCGACAGCAGCGCGGCCCTCTCCTTCGTGCAGTTCCAGGTGACGGAGGGCGTGCTGGATGAGACGACGGGCCTCATCTCCGGCATCCTGGTGGCCACCCCGGCCCCCACGGCGGAGCCGACAGCGGCCCCCACGGAAGCTCCTTCGGACAACAGCTCCACCAGCAGCAGTAGCAGCTCCAGCAGCAGCTCTACAGCGACCGCCGCGCCCACGGCAACCGTCGCGCCCGCCACGGCAGCGCCCACGGCGACCCCGGCGCCCACAGAGGCTCCCTCGGATTCCTCGACCTCTGACCCGACCACCCTGCCCTACTCCAGCGGTTCGGACACGAAATAAATCCCAATCCATAAGCATCGCCCCCGTGCCAATGGCGCGGGGGCGGATTTTATGCGCGGGAATTGCTTTTCCCGCCGGATGGTGCTATGATTGGAACAAAAATATACAGGAAAGAGGAGAAATCACCATGAAGCGAATTGCCGCCGTCCTGCTGGCGCTGGCCCTGCTGCTGTGCATGGCCGCCGGATGCAGCGCGAGGGCCTTCACCCAATTTGAATCGGCTCTGGAAAGCGCCGCGAAGACGGACGTCACCGAATTTTTCGCCGCCGTGGAGGAGACCTGCGGCCTCATCCTGGGCGAGCAGGAATCCATCATCGACACGGACGCCTGGCCCGTCGGGACGCTCGGCTCTGTCTAACAGGCCAGCGCCTTTACCATCGCGGGCTTTGACGCCAGCGTCGCCCTCTCTGTCAACAGCGGATTCATCACCGGCGTAGATTTTAATTTCAAGGGCATCACCGAGGAGGATTTCGAGACGATTGCCGCCGCCGCGGAGGCCGCCTTCGGCGAGGCGGATCGCTCCGGCGAAACCATCATCACGCTCCTCTGGTCCAACGCCAGCCTTATCTACCAGTCCGGCGCAAGCTCCTGCGAATTTCTGGTGTACGGCTAAAGGTATATACTC
>JAJBVW010000124.1:8284-8793 GCA_020866945.1 Oscillospiraceae bacterium | reverse complement strand
TTTTAAAACAGACGGCGCAAACTTTTGAGGTTATTGATTTACAAAAAAGAGGAATTTTGTGGGAAGAAAGCGGCCAAGGAGTTGAACAGAAAAAAACGGGCTGATAAAAACGGGTTTTAAACAAGAGAGAAAAGAGGAATGGCCGCTAGAGGAATCTTTAGACAGAAAGTGAGTGGAAATCGTTCACGCCGTCCGCTGTGGCCCGTAAAATAATACGCTGGCTCACGACTTCATCATACTACCACGCGCGAACTTTGTCAATTAACAAACATATATATTTGTATTTTTTCATAAACAAAAGCAAAGAGAGGACAAGCAAATGACCACAGAAGAACAGCGTCTGCAAAAGAAGTATTTTCCCCACACCCCTTGGACGGAGGAGGGGCCGGTGCGCCACCGGTATCTCGCGAAGGCCGCCGAAGGGGACGCGCTGGACGCGCTGAAAGCCCTGGCGGAGGCCGAGCTGCTCCTGCCGGGGGAAAAAATCATGACCGCCGACGGCCCGGAGG
>JAJBVW010000124.1:0-8274 GCA_020866945.1 Oscillospiraceae bacterium | reverse complement strand
ACGCCTGCTGGTGCGACCTGGCCCTCTCCCCGCCGGACGCGGACGGCTGGCAGACCCTTCTCGTCCGCTCCGAGGAGGGCGAAAACCTCACAGCCCTCGCCCACGCCCGGAAGGCCCTGCAATTCCGCCGGGGATAAGAAGTATATAATATAATGTATCGTCAGGCCCGGATAACTGGGCCTGACGATTTATATGCCAGGATTTTACCAACATTTTACGCCCGCCCTGTGGCGGGCTTTACGTTTTTTCTGCCAGAATAGAACTGTCCCTGCGGGGGCAAAACTATTTTTGGAGGAATACCAGACATTATGAAAAAAGCAATCTCCCTTTTGCTGGCCTTCGTGCTGCTGCTTGGCCTGATGGCCGGCTGCACCAGCGCCAGCGCGGAAACCACGACGACGGAAGCCGCCTCTGCCACGGCTGCGGCCACTGCCCTGGTGGCGGAGAGTCTCTCCGCTGAGACCACCACCGAGACCGAGACGGAGACCACCGTTCCCAAGTATGTGTTCCTGTTCATCGGCGACGGCATGAGCTATCCCCAGATTCAGGCGACCGCCGACTATCTCGGCGCGCTGGACGATGAGGATTACTTCCAGGCCGAGCCGAGCCTGGACGACAACGAGGGCGCGACCCTGGACGGCCCTTCCTACCTGAACTTCATGAACTTTGAAGCCGCCGGCTCCGCTGTTACCTACGACTCCAACAGCTTCTGCCCGGACTCCGCCTCCACCGCCACATCCATCTCCACCGGCAACAAGACCTATTCCGGCACCATCAACATGGACGAGACCGGCACCGTGGCCTACACCACCATTGCCGAGCAGCTCCGGGACATGGGCTATGACATCGGCATCGTCACCTCCGTGAACCTGAACCATGCCACCCCCGCCGCCTTCTACGCCCATCAGGCCAGCCGTTCCAGCTATTATGACATTGGCCTCGAGCTGATAGCCTCTGATTTTGAGTACTTCGCCGGGGGCGGTCTGCTGAAGCCCACCGGCTCCGACGGAGACCAGGAGAGCCTGTACGACCTGGCCGCCGAGGCCGGCTACACCGTCGTCATGACCCAGGAGGAGGCCGAGGCCATCACCTCCGACGACGAGAAGGTCATCATCATCGACGAGAACCTGGCCGATTCCGACGCCATGGCCTATGAGCTTGACCGCACCGACGATATGTGGTCTCTGGCCGACATGGTGAAGAAGGGCATCGAGGTGCTGGACGAAGAGAACGGCTTCTTCATGATGTGCGAGGGCGGCAAGATAGACTGGGCCTGCCACGCCAATGACGCCGCTTCCACCATCAACGACACCATAGCCTTCGCCGAGGCCGTGCAGGTGGCCATCGACTTCGCCGCCGAGCATCCCGACGAGACCCTCATCATCGTCACCGGCGACCACGAGACCGGCGGCCTGACCATTGGCTTTGCCGGCACGGACTACGACACCTATATCACCCTGCTCCAGAACCAGACCATCTCCTTCGCCAAGTATGACAGCGACTATGTCTCCGCCTACAAGGAAAACCAGACCTCCTTCGAGGACGTGCTGGCTGACATCGAGACCCTGTTCGGCCTCAAGACCGAGGGCGACGAGGACGACAAGCTTGTGCTGACCGACTATGAGCTGAGCGAGCTAGAGGCCGCCTATGAAAAGAGCATCAACGGCACGGCGGCCAGCGAGTACGAGCAGGAGGAATACGTCCTCTACGGCACCTATGAGCCGCTCACCGTCACCATCACCCACATCATCAACAACAAGTCCGGGATAAGCTTCACCTCCTACAGCCACACCGGCCTGCCCGTGGCCGTATTCGCCGACGGCGTAGGGGCCGACCTGTTCAACGGCTACTACGACAACACCGAGATCTATTACAAGCTCTCCAGCCTGCTGGGCATCGAGTAAGAGAGGAGACTGAAAATGAAAAGAATTCTTTCCCTTCTTCTAGGACTTTCCCTGGTGCTGGGGTGCAGCGCCGGCGCCTTCGCAAGCTCTGAGGAGCCGGAGGAAGCCGTCTCCCTCAGCGACTGGGCGGACGACCTCTATGAGCCGGACACCACCGTGGCCCTGCCCGCCACCATCGTCTGGCCCGCCGACGAGACGGCGGAGGCCGTCGCCACCGCGGACGTGCGGCCCAACACCATGATCGTCTCCATCGACGCAGAGCTGAACGTCTCCACCCTGGACGGCGAGGCCATCTCCGACGACCTGACCGCCTATCTCACCGCCACGAAGAACACCGCGCTCACCGACTTCTATCTGAGCGACCGCGAGACCGCCTCCGCCTTTTCCGACTTCTGCGCGGAAAATGAGGTGAACGACGTCATCGTCATTGCCAGCGCGGAGAACGCCTATCTGGTGCAGACCGTCTGCACCGCGAACACCGGGGTCATCGGGGCCATCGACTTCACGGACGCGGGCCTTGACACCAGCACCGAATCCCTTTACAGCGTCGTGACCACCACCAACGCCGCCCACTGCAAGATTGCCATTCTGCCGGAGGATGTGGCTGATTATGATTCCATCGACTACCTGCACGGCATGGTTATCTCCGTCTGGGTGGAGACAGAGGCCACCGACGAGGCCATCTACACCACCCTGACCAACGGGGCCAACGGCATTGTCTGCACAGACTATCAGGCCGTGAACGACGCCCTGGAATCCTTTGACGACGTGACCACCCTCCTGCGCCACACCCTGATTTCCGGCCATCGGGGCCTGCCCAGCGAATATGTGGAAAACACCATCCGCGGCACCCAGGCCGCCATTGACGCGGGCGCGGACGTGGTGGAGTGCGACATCCAGCTCAGCGCCGACGGGGAGATATTCATTCTCCATGACGACGACGCCGCCCGTCTGTTCGACCGGGAGGACATCACCGACATCGAGGCCCTGACCATGGACGAGATTCGCGCCCTGGCCTTCGACATGACCGACGACACGGCGGAGAACGCCCCCAACTCCGTTCTCAACTCCAACAACACCAACCGCACCACCGCGAACCGCGAGGACACCGTGCTCGATTACGACGCGGACGAGGACTACATCCCCACCCTGCGGGAGTATTTCGAAGCCCTGGGCGATGAGGACGTCATCTTCTTCATCGAGATTAAGACCGAGAACCCCGAGATTGTGGAGCCGTTCAAGGCCCTCTGCGAGGAGATGGGCGTGATGGACAAGGTCGTGGTCATCACCTTCCAGGACGGCTGGTGCAACAACGGCTATGAATACTACTCCATCGACAGCGACGTGCTGGCCGAAATGCAGCGCGTCTGGCCGGAATGCTCCCTGGGCTACCTGGGCTATGACGGCGGCTCCAACGCCGATCTGACCGCCATCATCGAGGAAAATGACGGCGAAGTGGGCGAGGCCGTGGGAGCGCTGCTGACCCAGCTCAACGTCTACAACAGCACCTATCACAATTACTACGGTGCCATGAGCTATGAGGTCATCAGCGCCGCCCGGCATCGCGGCCTGCTGACAAACCCCTGGACGTATAACACCGAGACCGCCTTTGCCACTGGGTACCTGACCGGCATCTACTCCCTGACCACCAACTTCTCCACCTGGGCCACCGACCTGCCCGTGCAGATTCAGGTGGAGGACGCCGCTATCAGCGCCGACGGCGGGGAGATAAGCTTCTCCGTTATCGCCCAGAACGGCGAGACCATTGAAAACCCGGAGGGCATCTCCCTCGTGACCATCAGCGGCCCGGAGGTATCCTATGACGCCGAGACCGGCGCCGTCACCGCCGATGGAACCGGCGAGGCCCTGGTCATGGTTCGCATGGACTGCGAGCTGGACGTGAACGGCTATGACCTCGAAGCCGAGGGCATCGACACGTCTTACGCCATCTATTCCAACCCCTTCACTATCACCATCACCGAGTAATCGGTGCAAGTCCCCCCTAAAAACTCCCCCGTCCAAGGGCGGGGGAGCCTTCTATATATCGGGCAGGAGGCCCGGCGCTATGAAAAAACGAATTTCCCGAATCAATATACGCTATAGTCTGCCAGTCTGGGTGTGCCTCGCGCTCATCGCCGTGCTGCTTGTCATTCCCACGGGATATGAGGATCAGCTCCAATACACGGAGGCGGACCGCTGCCGCGCCCTGGTGCTGGAAACGGACGAATCCGCCGTTATCGACACCGGCCTCGTCCGCTCCGGGGAGCAGCTTTGCACCCTGGAGCTTCTGGGCGGCAAATTCAAGGGCCAGATTGTCACCGGGGTGAATATGCTGAACGGCTCTTTGGAGCAGGACAAGCTCTTTTCCGCCGGGGACACGGCCATGGTGGTGGGCAGCTATTCCGGGGACACGGTGACGAACGTCACCATGTCCGACCATTACCGCCTGGGCTGGGAGCTGGTGCTGGCCCTGGCCTTCGTCGCGCTTCTTATCGCCTTTGCGGGCCGGACGGGTGTGCGGGCCATCCTCTCCTTCGTGCTGACCATCCTGGCCCTGTGGAAGCTTCTGATACCCCTGTATCTCAAGGGCTGCAACCCCATCTGGGCGGGCCTTGCCTGGTGCCTGCTGCTGACCGTGCTTATCATCGCGCTGGATTACGGCTTTGACCGCCGGTGCGCCGCCGCCGTGGCCGGGGCTTTTCTGGGCATTGCCGTCACCTGCGCCCTGGGGGCGCTGTTTACGGATTTGTTCAAGATTCACGGGGCGGTTATGGCCTATTCGGAGAGCCTGCTGTATTCCGGCTATCAGGATTTGAGCCTGACGCAAATTTTCATGGCCTCCATCTTCATCGGGGCCTCCGGCGCAGTGATGGATTTGAGCGTGGACATCACCTCCGCCGTCTATGCGGTCGCGGAAACGCGCCCCGACCGCGCCTGGCGGGAGGCCGCCCGCTCCGGCATGCACGTGGGCCGGGCCGCCCGGGGCACCATGACCACCACCCTGCTGCTGGCCTATTCCGGGGGCTATGTGGCGCTGCTCATGGTATTCATGGCCCAGGGAACGCCGCTCTATAACATCTTCAACTATAAATATGTGGCCGCGGAGCTTCTCCACACCGTCGTCGGCTCCTTCGGCCTCGTCACCGTGGCCCCCTTCACGGCCCTGACCGCCGCCTTCTTTCTGGTCAAACGGGCGCGTATTACGCCCACACAAGCCAGCAGAACAGATACCCCACCAGAACAGCGGCCAGAGTAAACGGAACGCCGATGCGCATAAACTCCTTGGTGGAGACCTCATACCCCTGACGGCGCAGGATGCCGATGGCGGTGATATTGGCGGAGGCCCCGACGGGGGTGATGTTTCCGCCCAGGGTGGCCCCAATCAGCAGCCCGAAGTACAGCAGCAGCGCCGGCGCGCCGGTGCTGGCCGCGATGCCGCTCACGACGGGGAGCATGGTCGCCACATAGGGGATATTGTCCACAAAGGCGGAGATGAAAACGCCGCCGCACACGCGGACCGTATACAGCAGGAAGAGATTGTTCCCGCCCAGGCGGACAAAGAGCTGGCTTATCTCGTCGATGATGCCGGCCTGCGTGATGCCCTCGATAACCACAAACAGCCCCGCCAGCAGGCACAGGGTCGGATAGTCGATTTCCGAAAACGCCCGCTTGACGCTGTGCGCGCTCTTATCCCGCAGGAGCGTATATACGACCCCCACCAGAAACACGCCCACGCAGATATAGCCGTTTATCATGTCCGGCGTGTTGGGGATGAACGAGGCCACAATAAGCAGCAGCACCGTCCCCCCCAGGAGAACGGTGGGAACATAGTCCGTGACCTCCGTCCGCTCCATGAGATGCACAGGCTCCCGCTGCTTTCGGAAGATGAACAGCACGATGGGGATGGTCGCGAGCGCCCCCAGCTCCACGGCCCAGAAAATGCGTGGCTTTCCCTCCCTGAAGAAGAAGTCCAGAAAGTTCATCCCCGCGTAGCCGCCCAGCATGATGGAGGTGGTGTCCCCCACCAGCGTGGCCGCCCCCTGGAGGTTGGAGGACACGGCAATGGAGATGAGCAGCGGCACCGGGGAAATGCCCAGCTTCGAGGCGATAGCAAGCCCCACCGGGGCCAGCATCAGCACTGTCGCCACATTGTCCACAAACGCGGACACGACCCCGGCGAACAGGCTCATGACCGCCGCCGCCCACATGACGTTCGGCATCTTTTCCAGCAGCATCTCCGCCATGCGGTTCGGCATTTTGGACTGGATGAACAGCGACACCGTCCCCATCGTCCCCGCCAGCATCAGCAGCACGTTGTAGTCAATGCTCGCGAGGGCCTCCACAGGGTTTACATAACCTAAAATGATATACAGCGCCCCGCTGGCCACGGCGACCCACGGCCGGCACTTCGGCAGCGCTATCATCAGCACATACGTCAAAATAAACAGGCACAGCGCCAGGATTTTCATATGGACTTCCCCCCTGAAAAAGCAAAATAAAAAGACCTTTACCGCACGGGTTATGTGCGGTAAAAGTCTTGTTATAGACGGCAGGCATCTAAGGTGGCCCGGGCCTTCACGGCCGTACTGACGAACCACGCAACGCGGGCAGGTACCCGCGCAAACTACTCCCTTTTACTTGCGTCAATTATACCGGCCCGGCCCCGATTTGTCAAGCCTGATTTGTCCCGCGCCGCTCCTCTTGCCTTTCGCCGCAGGATAGGATATGATATAATTAAATAGACACGAAACAGAAAGGACGATCCATATGACAGACCTGGAGCGCGCGCGGCGCGCTTTTTACAGCACCACCTTCGCCACGGAGGTCACCGGCTGCGTCATCGACGCGGTGAGCGACGGCTACGCCCGCTGCTCCATGGCCCTGACCCCGGCGCACCAAAACAGCCTGGGGGTTCCCATGGGCGGGGCGGTATTCACCCTCGCGGATTTCGCCTTTGGGGTGGCCTCCAACTTTGACAGGGACATTTTCGTCTCCTCCGCCGCGGAGATACACTTCCTAACCGCCTCCCGGGGCAAGACCCTGACCGCCGAGGCCAAAGAGATACGCACAGGCCGCCAGACCTGCCTTTTCTCCGTCACCGTTACCGACGACCTGGGAAGCCAGGTGGCCTATGTGACCGTGACCGGCATGAAGGTCGGTGAACGGAAAAAGAAATAAGTTTACATAATAAACCCCCGACTCCTCGGAGAACGTCACTCGTCCGTCCGTGGAATCGGGGGTTTTGCGTTTATGATGCCGCCCGCGCGGCGTCTGCCCCTTCCCGGCACATATCCAAAAACAGCTTATGCACGGTCAAATCCCCGTCCAGCTCGGGATGAAACGCGGTGACGAGCTGGTTTCCCTGCCGCGCGGCCACCACACGGCCATCCACCTGGGCCAGGACGCGGGCCTTCGGCCCCACCGCGCCGATATAGGGCGCGCGGATGAAGGTCATGGGGATGGGCCGACCGTCAAACGAACCGACCGCGTGAAAGCTCCCCAGCTGCCGGCCATAGGCGTTTCGCACCGCCTGGATGTCCATGGTGCCGAAGCACGGCTCGCCGCCCTCGACCCGCTCCGCCAGGAGTATCAGCCCCGCGCAGGTGCCGAACACGGGCAGTCCCCCAGCAATACGCGCGCGCAGCGGCTCATACAGCCCCAGCTGCCGCAGCAGCTTTCCCATGACGGTGCTCTCCCCGCCGGGGAGGATAAGCCCGTCCATGGGCCGCTCCAGCGCGGCGCGGTTTCTTATCTCAAAATGCCCCGCGCCCAGGCGTTCCAGCACGGCGGCGTGTTCCACAAAAGCCCCCTGCAGGGCCAGGATGCCGACGTCCATCTCAGACGCCCCGCTCTTCCATGATGAGCTTTATCTCCTCCTGGTTGATGCCCACCATGGCCTGCCCCAGCCCGGCGGACACCTCAGCGATGAGCTTTGCGTCCGTATAGTTCGTGACGGCCTGCACGATGGCCGCCGCGCGGCGGGCCGGGTCGCCGGATTTGAAGATGCCGGAGCCGACAAAAACGCCCTCCGCCCCCAGCTGCATCATGAGGGCCGCGTCCGCCGGGGTGGCGATGCCGCCGGCGGCGAAGTTCACCACGGGGAGCCGTCCGAGTTCGTGGACGTATTCCACCAGGGACAGGGGGGCCTGCAGCTCCTTGGCCGCCTCCGCCAGCTCGTCAGACCGCAGGCTCTGCACCCGGCGGATCTCCGCGTTCATGGCCCGCATATGGCGCACAGCCTGCACAACGTCGCCGGTGCCCGGCTCGCCCTTGGTGCGAATCATGGCCGCGCCCTCGGCAATGCGCCGCAGGGCCTCCCCCAGATTCCGCGCCCCGCAGACGAACGGAACCTTGAACTGGGTCTTTTGAA
>JAJBVW010000025.1 GCA_020866945.1 Oscillospiraceae bacterium | reverse complement strand
CCCACACAGATGGTGGAAACGTCGCACTTGATGTACTGCATGGTGTCATAAATCGCCATGCCCGCAGTGACGCTGCCGCCGGGGCTGTTGATGTAAAACTGGATGTCCTTGTCCGGATCCTGCCCCTCCAGATAGAGAAGCTGAGCCACCACAAGGGATGCGGTAGTGTCGTTTACCTCCTCCGACAGCATAATGATGCGGTCGTTCAGCAAACGGGAAAAAATATCATAGGAACGCTCCCCGCGGGAGGTCTGTTCCACTACATACGGTACTAAGCTCATGATAACATCTCTCCTTTCCATAAGAGCCTATCCATTTTTTGCCTGGCTTATTCCGCCGGAGTCTCAGCTTCCTCTGCCGGGGCCTCCTCCTCAGCGGCGGGAGCTTCTTCCTCAGGCTCCTCCTCCACAGGCTCGGTGGGAACGCCGGTGGTGAAGATGATGTCCGCAGCGCGGCGGGACTTGATGTCGCTGACGATGGCGTCCACAGGAACGGCGCCCTTCACAGTCTCCAGATTCGCCTGGTACTGGTCGGCAACCTTTTCATACTCCGCGTCGATGTCCTCCTGGGAGACCTCGATGCCCTCTGCCGTGGCAATGGCGTCCAGCAGCAGCTCAGTCTTCACCCGGCGCTCCGCCGTGGGACGGCACTGTTCCCGGAAATCCGCCACAGTCTGACCAAGGTACTGGAGATAAAGCTGAAGGTTCAGGCCATTCATCTGCAGATTCTGGTCATATTCGTTTATCATATTGTCTATCTGCTCTTCCACCATCGCATCGGGAATATCGGCTTCGATGGCGTCCCCGGCCTTTATAATCAGATTATTCTGGAAATCCTCCTCCGCAGCGGTGGCGGCAGTCTCCTCCAGGCGGGTGCGGACAGAGGCTTTATACTCCTCCAGTGTGTCGAACTCGGAAACGTCCTTTGCGAACTAATCGTCCAGCTCGGGCAGCTCATCCTGCTTGACCTCCTGGCAATTAACATGGAATACACCGGCCTTTCCGGCCCGCTCCTCCGCGTGATACGCCTCAGGGAAGGTAACGTCCATGTCCTTCTCCTCCCCGGCGGACATACCCACAACGCCGTCCTCAAAGCCTGGGATGAAGGAGTTGGAACCAAGCTCCAGATTATGTCCCTCGGCAGCGCCGCCGTCAAAGGCAACGCCGTCCACGGTGCCGAGGTAGTCGATGACCACGGTATCCCCCTTCTGGGCAGGGCGCTCCACGGTCACGATGCGGGCATTGCGCTTTTGAACCTTCGCAAGCTCCGCCGCCACCTTCTCCTCCGGCACCTCGCCGGAAGCCTTGGGAGCCTCCACGCCCCGATACTGGCCCAGCGTGACCTCCGGCCAGATGGCTGTGATGAAGGAAATGGTCAGCTCCTTTTCCTCGGATACGTCTGTACTTTTCACCGCAGGGCGGCCCACAGCCCGCAGCTCCAGCTCCTTCACGGCAAACTGGAATGCGCTGGGCGCCAGCTCCTCGGCAGCGTCTTCATAGAAAACATCCTTGCCGTACATTCCCTCGATGACCATGCGGGGCGCCTTGCCCTTGCGGAAGCCCTGAATATATATCTGGCTCTTGTTCTTTTGATAGACCGCGTTAATGGCCTTCTCAAACTCGGCGGCGTCGCACACCACGTCAAAGGCGGTGGTGCTCTTTTCCTGCTTCTCTACATTCTTTACGATCATGGGTTGGTGTCTCCTTCCTATATTACGCGGATGAAAAAAGAATTTATAAAGTGAATCAAGTTTGTATTGTACCAAATCTCATAGAATTTTACAAGGCTTAAAGAAAATTCCGTCCCCGGAAACGCACATATGCCGCGTCCCCTCCCAGGTTCCGTTGAAGGCCAGACGCAGGCTGTCGCCATGGAGATGACCGCTGCAGCAGACCTTTACCTGGTACTGCCGAAAAAGGGACAATATCTCCGGGCAGAGGTATCCGCCGTATTTCGGCGGATAGTGGAGGAAAACGTATTTATCCCGCTCCCCCGCCGCCTTCAGGCTGGCTTCCAGACGAAGGGTCTCCCGGTCAATCAGCTTCTTGTCGTGGGCTGTACCCCGGGATTCCTCATAAAACCAGCCCTTTGTGCCGCAGATGGCGGCATTCTCCCCATAGGGAAAGGCGTTATTGTGAAGAAACGCAATGGTGTGCAGACCGTTTTTTTCCAGAAAGGCGTTCAGCTTGGCGGCGGACGTCCACCAGTAATCGTGGTTGCCCTTCAAAATGATTTTCCGGCCCGGCAGGGCCTCGATGAAGCGGAAATCCTCTAGCGCTTCGTCCAGGTCGATGCCCCAGCTCACGTCCCCGCAGAGGACGCACACATCCTCCGGTTCCAAAACAGAAAAGCCTTTTTTTATTTTTTCAACATAATTGTCCCATCTGGGTCCAAACACGTCCATAGGCTTATTGGCCGTCAGGGACAGATGCAGATCGCCTATGGCAAAAAGTGACATGGGTATAAACGCTCCTCCCGCCGCAAATACTATCCGCGAGGTGATTGAGATGGACAAAAGAAACTGCGACAGCCAGGGCTGCGACTGCATCAGCGGTGTTTGCTGCAGCGTGGAAAACTGCAAGCACCACGCAATCGGTGATGTTTGCACCGCCACGCATATCAACGTCAAGAGCGAGGACGCCACCACAACGGCCGATACCTTCTGCGGCACCTTCGGGCCTGTTGACACCTGGCAGACTATGTAAACACCTCACGGGGGGCTTTATGCCGGCTGTACATACATGGTAGGCGTTTACGCGAGAAACTCCGCCACGGCCTTTTCCATATCCGCGGTCTCGACCCACTTCTGGAAGCGGACGGGCTTATTGGCAAGAGAGGCCAGAGGCGTGGGGGCGGCAATCCCCGTTTTGGCCGCCAGCATATCCATCAGGGCCGGGCCAGTCTCCTCCGTCTGAACACCAAGGGCTTCCAGCACGGAGCTGCCGAATTTATAGGGGCTGGCCGTGGACACGATGACGCACGGCGCGTCTGAGCCGGTCTCCGCCCGATAATCCGCCAGCACCCGGCTGGCCACGGCGGTATGGGTGTCCATAAGATAGCTCTCCCCGCTCCAGCGCTTTCCAATCTCCGCCAGAGAGTCGGCGTTTTTGCAGTAGCCGCCGTAAAACTCCGCCTGAACGGCGGCGCGGATGGCCTCGCCCACATCATACCGGCCGGCGTCCGAAAGCTGGGCCATGAACCCTGCAACAGCGGCAGCATCCCCGGTCAGACAATACAGAAGCCGCTCCAGGTTGGAGGACACCAGAATGTCCATGGACGGGGAACCGGTCTGATAGAAGGGCCGGTTTCTGTCATATATGCCAGTGCGGATGAAATCGGTCAGAACATTGTTGTCGTTGGAGGCGCAGATAAACCGGCCCACAGGCAGGCCCATCTGCTTTGCGAACCACCCGGCCAGGATGTTGCCAAAATTCCCGGTAGGAACGCAGAAGTCCAGCTTGTCCCCCATGGCAATCTTCCCCGCGTTTACAAAATCGCAGTAGACGGAGAAATAATAGACAATCTGCGGAACCAGACGGCCCCAGTTTATAGAGTTCGCGGAACTGAGGAAATAGCCGCGCTCATTCAGCTTCGCGGCAAATTCCGTGTCGGCAAAGATTTTCTTCACACCGGTCTGCGCGTCGTCGAAGTTTCCTTCCACCGCTACTACGTTTACGTTTTCGCCCTCCTGGGTAGCCATTTGCAGCTTCTGCACCTGGGACACGCCGTTTCTGGGATAGAACACCATGATACGGGTGCCGGGCACGTCCCGGAATCCCTCGAGCGCCGCCTTGCCTGTGTCGCCGCTGGTGGCGACCAGGATGCTGACGGTGCGCTTTTCTCCATTTTTCCCAAGGCTGGCAGTCAGGAGCCGGGGCATGATTTGAAGCGCCATATCCTTGAATGCGCAGGTGGGGCCGTGCCACAGCTCCAGCACGCCGGTTTTATCGTCCAGCATATGCAGCGGCGCGATGGCTGAGGTATCGAAATTATCCCCATAGGAGGCGGCGGCGATCTGTTCCAGCTCCGCCTGGGAAAATTCCTCCAAATACAGACCCAGGACACGCACCGCCCTGGCCCGGTAATCCAGGCTGCACAGCTCGCGGATAAAATCCTGGCTCACAGAGGGTATTTCCGTGGGTACATACAGCCCCCCGTCCGGGGCTATGCCATGAATGATGGCCTGGGATGCGGTGATGCCCGCCGTTCCCTGTCTTGTGCTGACATAGTTCATATCTGGTAAGCGTCCTCTATATGATGTATTTCCGGTTTTGGGGTCATCGCCCCCTGGGGGGCGTATACCTCCAGCACGTCAAACCGGGGCTGGCGGCTGGTGGGATTTCTGGACAGCCACAGTTCCGCCGTCATGATAACGCGGCGCTGCTTGTCCTCCGTCACATATTCCATTGCGCGGGCAAAGTCCGCATTCCGGCGGAGCTTCACCTCGGCAAACACGATATAGCGTCTGTTCCGGGCGATAATGTCTATCTCCCCGAAGCGGCAGGAAAAATTGCGGCCAATGATTTGATACCCGCGGCGCTTGAGATACCGGCAGGCCGCATCCTCTCCAAAAGCGCCGAGGAGCTTTTTATCGCTTGGCATAGTATTTCTTCAAAAATGACATGCGGTGAGCGGGACAGGGGCCGTATTCGTCCAGCGCCGCATAATGGGCGCGGGTACCATAGCCCTTGTGTTTTTCAAAACCGTATTGCGGATATTGCACGGCAAGCTCCGTCATAAGCCGGTCACGGGTGACCTTCGCCAGCACAGAGGCCGCCGCGATACAGGCGCATTTGCCGTCCCCGCCGACAACGCTTTGGGCCGGGATTTTTATGTCCCGTGTGGTGTTGCCGTCTATCAGGGCCATATCCGGGGCAGGCGAAAGCTGCTCGATGGCCCGGTTCATGGCGAGAAGCGCGGCCGACAGGATGTTCATAGACTCTATCTCCTCCACAGAGGCGAACGCGATGCCGTAGGCGATGGCCTGCTCCTGTATGAGGGGGAACAGCCGCTCCCGTTGCTTTTCCGTCAGCTTTTTGGAGTCATTCAGGCCCGGCAGCTCGCAGCCCATGGGCAGAATCACCGCCGCCGCGCACACCGGCCCCGCCAAGGGGCCTCGCCCGGCCTCGTCCACACCGCAGACCAGTGAAAGACCCTGCTCGTGCAGCGCGGCCTCCATGGCCCAGAGGTCAGACGGGGCGCTCAAGGCTTATCCTCCCCAGCTTGCCGCCCCGGAACTCGTCCAGCAGGATGGCTGCCATGCGCTCTGTGTTGACCTCGCCGCCAGCCATAAGAAAGCCCCGCTTTCTGGCGCAAGCCTCCAGCAGCTCCCACCCCTGAGCCTCCAGGTCGGGGTCGATTTTATAACGGGCCGTCAGCGCCGCCGGGTATTCCGCCCGCAAAAGCACCAGCAGCTTTGCCGCCAGCTCCTCCCGGTCAAGCACGTCGTCCTTCACCGCGCCGGTGAAAGCCAGCCGTTCCCCGGTGGCCTGATCCACAAACTTTGGCCACAGAATTCCGGGGGTATCCAGCAGCTCAAGCTGGTTGTCCACCGTAATCCACTGCTTGCCCCTCGTCACACCGGGGCGGTCGGAGACGGCGGCAGTCTTGCGGCCGCTGACCTTGTTGATGAAGGTGGATTTCCCCACATTCGGCACGCCCACCACAATGGCACGCATAGTGCCGTTTTTGTCCCGAAGCGCGCGGAGCGCCTTTGGCAGCTCCTTCACGCCCCGGCCGGAGCGGGCGTCGCATTCCAGGAAGGGCGTGCCCTGGGCCTTATAGTAATTCCGCCACTGGGCAGTGACGTTGGGGTCGGCCTGGTCTGCGCGGTTGAGTATCAGCAGCCTTGGCTTTCGACCCGCAATAATCTCATCCAGGTCGGGATTCCGGCTGGCGGCGGGGATGCGCGCGTCCACGACCTCGCAGACCACGTCCACCAGCTTTAAGCTGTCCTGCATCATCCGCTCGGCCTTTTTCATGTGGCCGGGGAACCATTGTATATCAGCCATTGCTCCCGTATATCGCCCCCATCTTGCTCAGCGGCATGATGCGGAAGATCACCTTTCCCATAATATACCTCGTGTCAACACAGCCCACCTGGGCGTCCCGGCTGTCTGTGGAGTTATTGCGGTTATCACCCATAACGAACACGCATCCCTCCGGGACGGTTATCGGCCCTTCAAAATCCTCCTGGGTATAGGTCAGCTCGTTCACATACGGCTCATCCAGGGCCACTCCATCCACATATACAATACCGAGGGTGAAATCGATGTCCACGGTCTGCCCTTCCACGGCAATCACTCGCTTGACGATAGGCTCCTCGCGCAGTGTCTCTTTCCGCAGAACGACAATGTCTCCCTGCTCGTAATCCCCGGCCCAGCGGGTGATGATGATTTTATCCCCATCGTCCAGGGTGGGAACCATGGAATAGCCCACCACGTCGATGACACGGGCCACAAACACAAACAGCAGCACGCACACAATCAGGGCCAGCACCAGGCACTGTATCCACTCGTAGGTTTCCTTATAAGGGCTGACTGGGACAGCCTCCGCCTCTTCCAGAGCCTCCTGGGCTGCGTCCTGCTCCTCCGGCTTGCTGCTGCGGCGCTTCTGCTTTTTCTTGGCCGCCCGCTGGTTCCGGGCCAGGTGGGAGCCTTTATTCGTATCCTTCATTACCTTACCCCTTTCTCGCGCCAGAGGCCGTTTAACACGGCCATTTAAATTTTATTATACTATGCAAACCCCCGCAAACGCAACAAAAAAAGAGGCTCACGGCCTCTTTTTTTGTTCTTTTAGAGTTTTTCCTTGACCTTGGCCGCCTTACCCACGCGGTCACGCAGATAATACAGCTTGGCGCGCCGTACCTTGCCCCGGCGAACGGTGTCCACAGACACGATGTTCGGGGAGTGAACGGGGAAAACCTTCTCGCAGCCTACGCCATAGGAGATGCGGCGGACGGTAATCGTCTCGTTGATGCCGCCGTGCTTCTTGGCGATGAGGGTGCCCTCAAAAGCCTGGTTACGCTCACGGTTGCCTTCCTTGATGCGAACGGTGACACGGACGGTGTCGCCCACGTTCATCTCAGGAAGCTCAGGCTTCATGTACTGCTGGGTCAGCGCATTGATGAGATCCATAACAAAACCTTCCTTAGCAATAGACGTTCTTACCGGGGACAAAGCACTTCCGGCAGCGGACCGCCCTGATAGACGCGCAAACGCCGCTTTCAGCGTCACGCACACTGAAAAATATTAACACACATCTTCCCCGGATGCAAGCATTTTTTGCCGCCCGCGGGAGATTTTTTCATCTAAAAGGTGTCATATCCTCCAAAAACGCTTCCTTCCGGGTAAAGGCATAATATGTCGGCGCGGCGTCGCCCAGGGCAGCCATCAAAAGCTCCGGGCTGACGGTAGGCTCCTGGGCATGGAGCAGAAGCTCAGCGGCCACGCCGTCGGGCATATCCGTGAATACAGCTCTGCCAATGCCGGGGGCGATGTTGTCCAGGCGTTCCCCCTTCTTGCTGCGGCGCGTGACCCAAACGGCTGGGCGAAAAAAGAATTATAATACGCCCCGTCCCGGCCATGGCGCATAACACCCTCATACCGCAGCCAGCGCAGCTCCGAACCCTTCCGCGGGGCCTGGTACGCCTCTATGGCACGAATGCCCTCCGGCATATAGGGATTCAGGCAGTCCGGCAGCGTCGCCAGCGCCCGCTCCTCTGCCAGAGAGAAATCCATATATTCACACTCGCTCTCCGTCCCCACGGGCAGAGGCAGGATAATAGATATTTTCGCGTGAGGGTTAAAGCCCTCGCTGTATTTCAGCGGCACTCCGGCCCGGGAGAATATCCGCTGCATGGTGCGTATCAAATCCAAATGGGATATATAGGCCGCACGGCCCGTTTTCGCGAATTTCAAGCGCAGCTTATCCACGGCACACACCCTCCTTCAAAAGCGACGCAGCCCCGCAGCCCATGCAGGCCTGACGGCAGTCGGGGCTGAGCTTTCCAGCGTAGGCCGCCGCCCGCTCCCGCTCCAGATGGCGGCGGGTAACGCCGTTGTCCATATGCTCCCAGGGCATAAGCTCGTCCACAGGCCGCTCGCGGGTGGCGTAAAAATCAATATCCATGCCGCAGGTCTGGAAGGCCGTCAGCCAGCGCTCCAGCGAGAAATACTCGCTCCAGGATTCCAGACGCCCGCCGGTGCGCCAGACCTCTTCGATGACCCGGCCCATTTTTCGGTCGCCCCGGGCCAGAGCCGCCTCTATCAGGCTCATCTCCGCGTCATGCCAGTTATAGGTAATAGAACGGGCCTGCTTCAGCGCGCCGGACAGCAGCCCCACCCGGCGGAGATATTCGTCCCGGCTGACCTGTGCCTCCCACTGGAAGGGCGTATGGGGCTTGGGGATAAATTCAGAGGTGCTCACTGTGATGCGCACACCCCGACTGCGGTTCACGGCGTTTTTCTTCCAGACCCAAAAGACCTTCTGCGCCAGCTCCGCAATGCCAAGAACATCCTCATCCGTCTCTGTGGGAAGGCCCAGCATAAAGTATAGCTTCACTCCGTTCCATCCCCCGGAAAAGGCCACCCGGCAGGATTCCAGCAGGTCGTCCTCCGTGACGTTTTTGTTGATAACGTCACGCAGACGCTGCGTTCCCGCCTCCGGCGCGAAGGTCAGACCGCCCTTTCGCACCTGCTGCACCCGCTGCATGATGTCCATGGAGAAGTTGTCCGCCCGCAGAGATGGCAGGCTCAGGCTGATGCCCCTGGGGCGACAGTAGTCCAGAAGCCCGTCGCACAGGGCGGACAGCTCCCGGTAGTCGCTTGTGCTGAGGCTGGAAAGATTCAGCTCCTGATAGCCGGTGTTCTCCAGGGTCTCTCGGCCCAGCGCCAGCAGCTTTTCCGCGCTGCGGCTGCGGACAGGCCGGTTTATCTGTCCCGCCTGGCAGAAGCGGCAGCCCCGGATGCATCCCCGGAACACCTCCAGGGATACCCGGTCATGGACGATCTCCGTGCTTGGCACGATGGGCCGCGTGGGATAATAGCTGTTCTCAAAATCCTCCACAATGCGCTTGCGCACCTTCTCCGGCGCACCGTCCTTCGCCGTGATGGACGCCACCGTTCCGTCCTCGTGATAGGTAATGTCATAGAGGCTCGGTACATATATGCCGCCGATATGGGACGCCTCACGCAGAAACTGCTCCTTGCTCCAGCCCTCCCGCTTGGCCTCGCGGTAAAGCTCTATCACCTCCCTGTCCATGTCCTCCCCTTCGCCCAGGAAGCACAAATCCAGGAAATCGGCCATCGGCTCTATGTTGCAGCAGCACGCGCCGCCCGCCATGACCAGGTGGTCAAGCCCCGGCCTGTCCGCCGCGTGAAGGGGTATGCCCCCCAGATCCAGCACGTCCAGCACCGTGGTGTAGGCCATCTCATAGCCCAGGGAGAAGGCGATAATATCAAACTCCTCCAGCGCGTCGCCGCTCTCCAGCGCCCAGATGGGGATATGCTCCCGGCGCATCTGCTCCGCCATATCCCCCCAGGGGGCGAACACCCGCTCGCACCAGACCCCCGGCATCTCGTTAATGATGCCGTATAAAATCTTTACGCCCAGGTTGGACATACCTATCTCATAGGTATCGGGAAAGCAGAACGCAAAGCGCACGTCCACCTCGCTTTTGTCCTTCACCACCTGGTTATATTCCCCGCCCGTATATCGTGCCGGGCGCTGCACCTGCCGAAGCATGATTCGCAGCTTTTCATCGTCTAATAAATTCATAGGCCCCTCGTTTTGTACGAAATGTGTATCCATTTTAACGCAATTCGGGCACGTTGGCAAGGGCCGCCATCCATATCCCCGCCGCAGCCGCCGCGATGGAGTGAATGTATACACCCGTGGCCAGCACTCCCGCCGCGCAGAGGTTCCCGGCTATCCGCAAAACGACAGCCGCCCACGGCGCAGGCATCACAAGCTCTAGCCCATACTGCGCGAGCCGTCCGCCGTCCATGGGCAGCACAGGCAAAAGGTTGAACAGCGCTGCCAGCAGGGCAATGCCCCCGGCATAGCAGAGAAATGGAATGTCCGTAATAAAACAGCACACCGCAAACAGCAGCCCCGCCATTGGCCCCGCCGCGATTATCCCCGCCTCCTGCCGTCCTGTCAGCGCGCCGCTGTATTCTATCACCGGGCCGCAGGCTGTTATATGCACACCTCGGATGGTCGCGCCGGCCAGAAATATACCCGTTAAATGCCCCAGCTCATGCGCCAGCGCCGCCGCCAGAAATGCCGCCAGCGCTGGCCAGCCGCCCATATAATACAGCGCCGCGCCCAGCAGCAGAAACCCCGGGCTTACCGTCAATCCAAGCCCAGCCATGAAACCGCCTCCGCCGGGAGATACAGCACCACCTGCTCTCTGTCCAGCGACTCCCGCAGCGCCGGCGCCGCCCGCTCCGCAAAATCCGGCGCCCACCTCACGAAGCTCGCTGCCAAAAACAGCGCCGCTGCAATAAAAGTTCTCCGAAGCTCCACCCTATCGCCTCCATGGTACAGGCTATGAAGGGATTTTAAAATTATGCTTGCATTTGTCCGGCAAGGGTGCTATAATCTTAAGGCCGCGCAGGTGTAGTTCAATGGCAGAACATCAGCTTCCCAAGCTGAATACGAGGGTTCGATTCCCTTCACCTGCTCCATTTTTTCATCATCCGGGTGTAGCGCAGCTGGTAGCGCGCATGGTTCGGGACCATGAGGCCGTGGGTTCAAATCCCGCCACTCGGACCAAAACCGGGAATCGCTGGAGGTTCAGCGATTCCCGGTTTTTCTTTATATATCAATGTTTTGCGCCCTCCCGCTCACCGCTCACCTCTCCCATCAAAATTTCCCCAACTCCCCCTCTCCGGCTTCCAAAATGCTAACTAAAATGCTAACTGAATCGGCCTATTTTCAAGGCTTTCCGCCGTACTTGAGGACAAATTTCATAATTATTTACCGCAGGAAAGGCCGGAGCATAAGCCCCAGCCTAATTCGGGATGTCGTTTTGCTTGTGTTTTGCTACTCTAGGTTATCTAATATTCGATTCAGCAGAATCCATGATTGCTAAAAGGCCCTCCAGAAACGCCTGTTGATCTACACAGCATCTGGAAAGGAACAGCAGCATGGTAATAAGGCTGCAACAGGATTTTCCGCCCTCCAGCGAGACATAGGCTCTGGTACTCATAAGTAAGCGATGTGCCATTTCCTCTTGACAAATATTCAGAAGACTACGGGTTATTAATAGCTCGCCGCGAATGTAATCTTTGACCGCCTCGTGAATTTGAATTTTCATGACAAATCCCTTCTTTTGCATAATTTGCCATAATTCTACATATATTGAGAAGTATATGCCATGAAGTGCGGTTCATAATCACAAATTTTACCTTTCGTGGCGCAGTGCGCTGGCTATACTGGTATCGACGCGGAGGTAAGTGAAGGAGTGTATGGCAAAGCTGATAAATTCATGAAGTATCCTTCCTTGAGATAAAATCATCTTTCTTATACACTAAAGGCATCTTACGACAGGAAGTAAACGATTAAGATGTTTTTAGACAACCTTTCCGCTTCTGTACTTCGCCTTTGCAACGA
>JAJBVW010000067.1 GCA_020866945.1 Oscillospiraceae bacterium | reverse complement strand
CAGCCCCATCGCCGTGGAGCGGTGCCGGGAGCTGACCGGGGCTGACATCCCCTTCTACCAGGCGGACGTGGCGGACAAGGACGCCCTGCTGGAGATATTCCATCAGGTGAAGCCTGCGGCAGTGATGCACTTTTCCGGCTATAAGGCCGTGGGCGAGAGCGTAGCCCAGCCGCTGAAATATTACCGCAACAATCTGGACACCACCCTGACGCTGCTCGAGTGCATGGTGCAGGAGGGCGTGGGGGCGTTCATCTTCTCCTCCTCCGCCACGGTGTACGGGGCCAACGCCACTGTCCCCTATCGGGAGAGCGACCCGGTAGGCGGCTGCACCAACCCCTATGGCTGGACAAAGCTGATGATTGAACAGATTGCCCGAGACACGGCGGCAGCCAATCCGAATATGAGCGTGGTGCTGCTGCGGTACTTTAACCCCATCGGCGCGCACGAGAGCGGCCGCATTGGGGAAAATCCTGCCGGCATCCCCAACAACCTGATGCCCTATATCACCCAGGTGGCCGTAGGCAAGCTGGATCATCTGAATATCTTCGGCAACGACTACGACACCCCGGACGGCACCGGCGTGCGGGATTATATCCACGTCGTAGACCTGGCCCAGGGCCATGTCGCAGCCCTGAAATACGCCATGGAACATACCGGCGCGGAGGTATTCAATCTCGGCACCGGCAGGGGCGTGAGCGTATTGGAGCTTGTGAACGCCTTCCAGACCGTCAATGGCGTGTCCGTCCCGTATGAATTTGCCCCCCGCCGGGCGGGAGACCTCGCCTCCGTCTGGGCCGACCCCACCAAGGCCAGAGAGATTCTCGGCTGGACGGCGAAAAAGACCGTGGAGGACATGGTGGCCGACTCCTGGCGCTGGCAGAAGAGCAATCCTGACGGCTACGTCTGAAGCGTCAGAAAAATCGTTTAACAAACGCGGAGCCGTTGTCATGAAAAATATCCCTAATTTTAAAAATTATACGCGGCCCCCTTTACAAAAAGTTCACAAATAATTCACGACTGAACATCGGCCAGTCGGTATACTGACTTTGCTACCCTTTGAAACGCCCTTGAATTTGGAGGAGACGTTTATGAAAAAGTCCCGCATCGTCTGTATACTGCTGGCCCTTTTTTTGCTTGCGGCTGTCGGCTGCTCTCAGGTCTCGGAGACCACGGAGATCGCCGTCGCGCCGGACAGCGATCGGCCCGGCACGCCCCACGCTCTGTCTGGCACCATTGTGGTGCGTGGCTTCGAGTGGGGGCCGGGCGTAAACCGGGTCATATTCACCTTTGACGAGGAGATTGACGGCGTTTATACAGAGGGCGCAGCCATCACCACCTCCCACTTCGTGCGGGAGGTCACGGACGTCTATCTGTCCGACGAGCTGGGAAATGCCGTATCCGGCTCCTCCTGCTATGTGACGGTGGAGATGGTGACGAACTTCGACGCCACCGGCTCCCCCTTTGAGACGGATATGTCCACGGAACACAGCGTCTGGGCGGACGAGTATGTGGTGGAGGCGAGCTTCACCGTCTGGGCCTCCGGCAGCTATTTCACAATTGAGTTTAACGACGACTGCATCGACAACCGCGTCTGCCCGGAGCTGGAACGCTTCACCCTGCGGGACAGCTACACCGGCGACTATGAAAACCCCCTGACCGGCCAGACGGAGACCCTGACCCTGAACTATGCCGCCTATGAGCCGGACAGCCTGGCCAGCTGGGACAAAAATCCCCTGATAATCTGGCTCCATGGCCGGGGCGAGGGAGGCGACGACATCGAGCGGGCCATTTTGGGCAACGAGGTCTCCGCCCTGACGGAGACGGAGATACAGTCCTATTTCACCTCCGGCGACCAGACCGGGGCCTATGTGCTCGTAGTGCAGTGTCCTACCTACTGGCTGGACGGGGGCGACGGCACGGAGAGCCGCGGCGACGTATCCAGCCGGTACACGGAAATTCTGATGGATACCATCGAGGCGTACGTACATAGAGCAAAACACGGACGTGGACACCGACCGCATCTATATTATGGGGGCCTCCAACGGAGGCTATATGACCCTGGAAATGCTTATAAACTACCCGGATTATTTCGCCGCCGCCGTTCCGTGCAGCGAGGTGTACGCCTATACGTCCTATGCCCGAGACGACCTGGGGCAGTATCGCACCTTCTTCGGAGAATACATTCAAACCAGAGAGATTTACCTGACCGAGGACAAGATAGAGGCTCTTTGCCAGACCCCCATCTGGTTTATTCAGGCCATAACGGACACCCTGGTTCCCGCCAACGAGTACACCATCCCCACCTATCAGGCCCTGCTCCAGGCTGGGGCGGACAACTGCTGGTGCAGTATGTATTTTGACGTGGTGGGAACGGAAAGCTCCGACACACAGTATCTGGGCCACTGGTCCTGGGTTTATCTGTTCAACAACCAGGTAGCTCTTGTTCAGAACAGAGACGATATTCTTGCCGCAGACAACGATTTCTTCAGCGGTATCCGCCCCAACGCCGACGGCGGCACGGAATACGTTACCGACGAGGACGGCAACGCCTATGAAAGCATTTTTGCCTGGCTGAACGACCAGAGCCTGTAATTTAGAAAGAGATACCTATGAAAAAAGTGACCTATTTCCATATGGACACCTGTCCCTACTGCATCCAGGCGGATCAGGTAATCCGCGAGCTGACAGCGGAGCATCCCGCCTGGGCCTCCGTGGAGTTTGAGAAAATAGACGAGACCGTCCACCCGGAGATTGCAGACAGATATGACTACTACGCGAACCCCTGTATGTTCATTGGGGAGGAAAAGCTGTACGAATCTCATCTTTTTGAGACAAAAGAGGAATGCCGCGCCCACATAGAAACGGTGTTCCGACGCGCTATGGAGGAATAACGCCATGCCCCCTGTCACGCTGCCGGCCAAACACAACCCAAAGCCCGCCAAAATGCCCAAGCCCGCGCCCGCCAAAATGGACGGAATCGTGGACTATGTGCGCTGGCTGGGCCGGTTCACCTTCTCGGAGCTGCCCCTGTGCGAGGCGGACGTGTTCGTTTTGTGCGTCATCGCCTATTACGACTTAAAGCCGGCGCTCCGCGTCCACGGCACGGAGAACCTGCGCGTCCGGGACTGTCGGGAGCAGCTGCTCTCCGGGGAGGTCTCCATCCAAATCACCGGCGGGGACATGGGAAACGGGGCCATCTTCCTAGCCGCCGCGGAATCCGTCCGCTTCGGGGAGCTTCTTATCACCGATTATTCCGACATTTTTGACCCCGCCATTCCCCTGCAGTTCACGGCGCTCACCTTCCATTATCGGGAGGAATTCTCCTTCATCGCCTACCGCGGCACGGACGAGACCATCGCCGGATGGAAGGAGGACTGTATGCTCAGCTTCACGGTGACGGAAGCGCAGCGCATGGCGGCGGAATACGCCCGGCAGGTCATTCAGCCCGGCGGGCGGTATTACATGGCTGGGCACTCCAAGGGCGGAAACCAGGTGCTTTTTGCCGCCTGTATGCTTCCCCCGGCAGAATGGGAGCAGGTGGAGCACGTATACATTCTGGACGGCCCCGGCTTCTGTTCGGAGGTGCTGGATCAGGCTCTGATTCAGCGTGTTGACCCCAAATGCACCCGCATCATCCCCCAGTTTGACGTGGTGGGAAAGCTCTTTGAGCCGCAGATTACGGACACACGCATCGTTCGCTCCTCCGCCAAGGGGATATTGCAGCACAGCCTCGCCACCTGGGGCATCGAATACGGCGGCCTGGCCCTGGCGGAGCGGAACGACCGAAGCAGCCAGGCTCTTTCGGAAATTCTGAACCGCTGGATAGAATCCGTAGAGCAGGACAAGCGCAAGGCCATGATAGACGACCTGTTCGACGCGCTGGCCGCCGGCGGAGCCGTCACCCTCAGCGAGATTGCCAGCGGCCCCCAGAGCTTTGAGGCCGTGCTGGCACGGATGTACCACACAAGCCCCGGCACCAAAAAGGCCATGAAGGAGCTGAGCGCCCAGGCCCGGGCCGTCCTGTTCCGTCACCCCCAGGAGGCGGGGGAGACCTGACCGGCCTGTCTCAGCCCAGCCATCCCAGCCCCCGGCAGCGGACACGAACCCGCCGCCGGGGGCTGAATCCTTTCCCGGAGGGGAAAATTGAAAATTTTCCAAAAAAGCTATTGACACGGTGGGAAAATGGTGTATAATAAACCCATCACCAAAAAACATACTAAACTTATAAGTAAACAGGAGAATAAGGAAATGGCGAATGTACACAAATCACTGACCGAGCTGGTTGGCGGCACCCCGCTGCTGGAGCTGACAAATCTGGAGAAGAAATACGACCTGAAGGCCACTATCCTTGGAAAGCTGGAGTACTTTAACCCCGCCGGTTCCGTGAAGGATCGCATCGCCAAGGCTATGATTGAAAAGGCCGAGGCGGAGGGGAAGCTAGTGCCCGGCTCCGTCATCGTGGAGCCGACCTCCGGCAACACGGGCATTGGCCTTGCCGCCGTGGCCGCCGCCAAGGGCTATCGCGTCATTCTCACCATGCCAGAAACCATGAGCGTGGAGCGCCGGAATCTTTTGAAGGCCTACGGCGCGGAGCTGGTGCTGACCGAGGGAGCCAAGGGCATGAAGGGCGCTATCGCCAAGGCCGACGAGATTGCCGCCGAGACGCCAAACAGCTTCATCCCCGGCCAGTTTGTGAATCCCGCGAACCCGGCTATCCACAAAGCCACCACCGGCCCGGAGATTTATCGGGACACGGACGGCAAGGTGGACATCTTTGTGGCCGGTGTCGGCACCGGCGGCACCATCACCGGCGTGGGCGAATATCTGAAGGAGCAGAACCCGGCCATCAAGGTTGTGGCTGTGGAGCCTGCCAGCTCCCCGGTGCTGTCCAAGGGCGTGGCCGGGAGCCACAAGATTCAGGGCATCGGCGCGGGCTTCGTGCCGGACGTGCTGAATACAGCCGTCTATGACGAAATCATCCCCGTCGAGAACGAGGACGCCTTCGCCCTGGGCCGGGAGATTGGCCGCAGCGAGGGCATCCTGGTCGGCATCTCCGCCGGCGCCGCAGTCTGGGCCGCTCTGGAGCTTGCCAAGCGCCCCGAAAACGAGGGCAAAACCATTGTAGCCCTGCTGCCCGACACGGGAGACAGATACCTCTCCACCCCCATGTTCCAGGACTGATATAACGCTGATTCCTTCCAATCCTTCCATACCATATAGTTTTGGTTCCCTCCTAGAAAGCCGGCGGCACAGGCATCGCACCTGGGCCGCCGGTGATTTTTTGTTCTTATATTGTGAATGTAAACAAGCGGCGGTGTCGTTTTTTGTGAAAAAAGCTACGCGCCGGGGGATTGACAAACGGAGAAAATGCTAATAGAATTATTGTATAAGTTAATAGAATAAAACATCTTTCTAAAGTTGTGCAGCGTTTGCGTAAGTCCGAGCTTCTCGGATTTTTTTACGCAGGCGCTGCAGGCGCTGTTTTTGCATATCAGAAAGGAGGCGGCGCTGTGTCCACGCTGCCGGTAAACAACAAGGCCCGGCGCAGGCAGCTTGGGCTGATGCTCACGGGGCTGTTTGTGGCTATGGTAGCCATCTTCCTCATCTCCATGACCCAGGGGATATACCCCCTGTCTCTCCATGAGATTTTCCAGATTCTCGGCTCCCTGCTGGGCTTTTCCACGGAATACACCCACAACGGCTGGGTGGCCTTTATGAACGTGCGTCTGCCCCGGCTGACGGCCTGCATTTTTGTGGGGGCGGCTCTGTCCGTCTCTGGGGCCGCCTATCAGGGGATATTCCACAACCCCATGGTGTCCCCCGACCTGCTGGGAGCCAGCTCCGGGGCGGCCTTCGGGGCCTGCGTGTCCATTTTGCTGTCCGCCTCCATTCTGGTGCAGCAGATTTCCGCCTTTATATGCGGCATTGCGGCGGTGGTGCTGACCCTGGCCATCAGCTCCATTGTCTCCCGCCGGGAGAACAACACCACGACCTTGGTGCTGACGGGGATGGTGGTGTCCTCCCTGTTTTCCGCTGGGGTCTCCATCACAAAGCTGCTGGCCGATACGGACAGCCAGCTCGGGGAGATCACCTTCTGGCTTATGGGCAGCATGGCAAGCATAAAGCTCAGCGCCCTGCCCATCTTAATAATTCCGGTGATTATCAGCCTGATACCGCTGCTGCTTTTGTCCTATCGGCTGAATCTGCTGTCCTTCGGGGACGAGGAGGCGCAGACCCTCGGGGTAAACGTGAAGGCCATGCGGCTGGTGATGATCGGCTGCGCCACACTCGCCACCTCCGCCTCTGTAGCGGGCTGCGGCATGGTGGGCTGGATTGGGCTGGTGATTCCCCATCTCATGCGTTTTCTGGTGGGGCCGGACTATAAATATCTCCTGCCAGCCTCCGCCATGGGCGGAGCCATCTTTCTGATGCTGGTGGACAACATCACCCGCATATTTTTCGCGGTGGAGGTCTCCATCGGCATCCTGACCGCCCTGATCGGTGCGCCCTTTTTCCTGATTCTTCTCGTAAAAGGAAGGGAGAGATGGCTATGAACTTTGCTGCTGAGGGGATGTGCTGCGGGTATGGAAACGCACCGGTTTTGACCGGTCTGTATTTTGCCGCAGAGAGCGGCGCGGTGCTGTGCATTCTCGGCCCCAACGGGGTGGGGAAAACCACCCTGTTCAAGACCCTGATGGGCCTGCTCCCCGCCATGGGCGGGGACGTGACGGTGGACGGCGCGTCCATTTTGCGCTGGCCCGCCCGGAAAAAGGCTCAGCTGATGGGCTTTGTGCCCCAGTCCCACATTCCCCCCTTCCCCTATACGGTGCAGCAGGTGGTGGTCATGGGTCGGACGGCCCATCTGGGCATCATGAGCGCCCCCACAGAGCGGGACTACGCCCTGGCGGATCAGACGCTGGAGGCGCTGGGCATCGCCCACCTGGGGGATAAGATATACACCCGCATCAGCGGCGGGGAGCGGCAGATGGTTCTGATTGCGCGGGCGCTGGTGCAGGAGCCGAAGATCCTTCTTATGGACGAGCCTGCGGCCAATCTGGATTTCGCCAATCAGGCCATGGTGCTGAAAACCGTGCAGTCCCTGGCGGCCCAGGGGATCATCGTGGTGATGACCACCCACACCCCCGACCATGTATTCCTGTGTGGCACCCAGGTGCTGCTGCTGACCAGGGAGCGGGAAATGCTGTCCGGCCCGCCGGAGGAAATCATGACCCCGGAAAATATGCGCCGGGCCTACGGCATCGACGTCTGCATCACCACGGCCCAGGCCAATGGCCGTCTGGTGCGGGGCTGTGTTCCCCTGATGGAATGACTTCGCTTCCAACGCGCACTGCGCGAGGAGATATATTTCAAAATTTCAAAGAAAGGACAACAAAATGAAAACCATGAAGAAAATCGTTGCCGCCGTGCTTGCTCTGGCCCTGTGCCTGTGCATGATGGCGGGATGCAGCGGCTCCGCCGACATCTCGGCCCAGCTGGACGCCATCCAGGATCAGGCCGACGCCCTTCAGGACACCCTGGACGCCTACATTGCCGAAGCCCAGGCCGCCGAGGAGGCAGCTGCTGAGGAAGCCGCCGAAGCGGAGGAGGCCGAGGAGGCCGCCGTCACCGTGGAGGATCTGGAGCCGGACGAGGACGGCTATGTCACCATCGTGGACATGGCGGGCCGGGAGGTCACCTTCAAGGCCAACCCTGTCATCTGGAACTCCAGCCCCACCGCCGAGGGCTGGCTGTGCGCCATCGTGCCGGAGCAGCTCGTGGGCTGGGCGGCTGAGTTTACCGAGGAGGCCCTGGCCTATTACCCCGAATCCGTCCGCGATTTGGAGACGGTAGGCGGCAACTACGGCACCAGCACCGCCAATGAGGAGAACATCCTGGTGGTCAGCCCGGACGTCATCATCAACACCTTCGACTGCTCTGAGGAGGGCCTGGAATCCACCATCGCCTCCGCGGACGAGATGGCCGAGGAATACGGCATCCCCGTGGTCTGCCTGAGCCGGGACATCGCGGACTCTGCCGAATGTGCCGCCAACATCGGCCTGTGGTTCGGCAACGCCCAGCGGGGCTATGAGGTGTCCGTCTATATCCAGAGCCTGCTGGATATGGTAACGGAGGCCGCCGAGGCCGCAGCCGCTGCTGGGGACGTACCCACCTTCTATTATGCCGAGCAGGCCACCGGCCTGTTCACCGAGGCTGTCGGCTCCATGCACGCCGCCGTGTTCGAATTCTGCGGCCTGACCAACTGCGTGGGCGACGACATCTCCATGACCAGCATGGGCGGTCTGGAGGAGGTCACGCTGGAGCAGGTCGTCCAGTGGGATCCCGACTATATCTTCGTCTGGCTGGTTCCCGCCTATCAGGAGATCACCACCTCCGACGCCTGGTCCGGCATCACCGCCGTGCAAAACGGGGACGTGTATTCCATCCCCCTGCTGCCCCAGAACTGGTTCGACCGCTCCCCCAACAGTCTGCGGGTTCTTGGCTGCCTGTACTGCGCCGCCATCTGCTATGCCGACTATGTGAGCTATGACCTGACCGAGGTGGTCAGCGACTACTTCAGCTATATGTACGGCGTAGAGCTGACCGACGCCCAGCTGGAGGCCATCTACTGCGCGTAAAAAAGTCTAAAAAGCAAGAGGGACTGTTTTTCTGGAACAGTCCCTCTTGTTTGTTATACGAAAATTTCGTAAAATTATGCGAAGTCATTGTATAAGGCGAGGATCTTCCTTGCGCTACAATTTGCGCAAGATCAGCCATAGATCGCCTTCATAACTACCGAATAGGACTCATTCAAAATCTGAGTCATACGAACCATAAGCTAATAGCACTCATCGCCGCAGGTCTCTGCGTCGATGATCGCGTCATCTTCGGCGGTCATATCACCATCATCGTCCACATAAAACTTCACCCATTTGTACTTCTTGTTCAACTCATTGCAAACAATCAGGGCATGCCCAAGGCGATCCTTCGGGACGCTTGCAAAGTTAAAGCAGCGGATCGCCGCGTACTTGCAATCCTCCGGGAACGCCACCAGAACGTCAATTTTGGTAGATGACAGGTTCCAACCGCATTTTACTACAGTCTGTCCGTCGCTGGTCTCAAAGGTTTCCTTTACCTTGATGTCATTTCGCTGCAATGTGTCGATGTAGCGTTGTGCTGCTCTGTTCATAGCTCATTCCTCCCATGTGTTCTTTTAGAAAGCTCCGATACCTCGCACGCATGTTAATCTGATCGATCCTGATATAATTGATTCTACTGTACTGAAACTGTAATGTCAAACAATTTTTGCTGATAAATCGGAATTGACCAAGCAGAGCGAGGGGATGCTTCTTGTCCAAAGGGCAAGAAGATGAATATACAAATACTGAAGATTGTTGGGAGGGATATAAGGAAGCTACAGATTCCAGTTTATCTCTGCCGGGCCTTTATGTCCTTGCGGAACAGGAGCTTGAAGATGGTTCGTACCAGGGGCTGAATGAAAAACAGCTGGGTGAAGAAGGCAAAGGGGAAGTTATAGCACACGAGCTTCAGCCAGTTGGCCAGCAGGGTCAGCAGGTGGAAGCCGCTGTAGTACGGATAATAGAAGCAGGCCGCGAGAAAGCTCATGGCGGGGCACATCAGGCCCACGGTAGCGCAGATGATGGCACTCTCGAAAATGACCGGGTGGGTGGTCTTGGGGTCGAAGCATTTCGCGGCCAGCTTAAAGGAGCAGGGGCTGCCCATGAGACACTCCAGGGCATAGGCGAAGCAGAACTCCACGAGAATAACGGCCCAGATAGGGAGCATCCGGCCAAACATATACACGCCGCCCTGGGCGTTGATGGCGTGGATCACGCTGTCCGCGCCGTTGACCTCCATAAGCGTCGCGCCGTTTACCACGTACAGGCTGTAAAACACATAGCCATGGACGGTGATAATCACGGTGATGAGCGCAAAAATCATTCGCTGAAACTGGTTTCTTGGCATATTCATTCTCCTTTTTAGGCGCAAAAAAGACACAAGCCGCCTTGCCATTCATCTGATATGCTGCATAGTACCGTAATCAGATTTATGTGCAAAGCACAACTTGTGTCGTTCATGCGCGATTTAATTTCCAGGAAATTTTATCACGAGGAAAACGAAAAAGTCAAAAATTGAGAATAATTTAGCGTTCAGCTCAGAGATTCCAGCGCGGCCATGCGCGCGGCGATGCAGAAAAGCTGCATGGCGGAGGCCAGCGAGGGGATGTCAGGATAGGAAGGGGCGATACGGATGGTATTGTCCTCCGGGTCCTTACCGTAGGGGAAGGGCGCACCGGCGGGCGTCAGGAGGAGAGACGCCTCCGCGCACAGCTCCACGCAGCGCTTGGCGGTGTTGGGCAGGCCTGCGAAGGCGATGAAATAGCCCCCGTTGGGCGTGTGCCACCAGCCGATGTCCCGGGGGGTGATCTCCCGCTGGAGATAACCCACCACGCAGTCAAACTTGGGCTTGAGCAGGGCGGCCTGGCGGCGCATATGGGCCTGGATGCCATCCACGCTCTTGAGGAATTTCACATGGCGAAGCTGGTTTATCTTGTCATATCCCAGGGTCTGCACGCTCATCTGGCGCAGCAGGAATTTGACGTTCCCCTCGCTGGCGGCCAGGACGGCAAGACCCGCTCCGGAAAACGTCACCTTGCTGGTGGAGGTGAACTCATAGACCATATCCTCCGAGCCGTATTCCTTGCAGGCGTCGAAGATGTTCAGAAGATGGTCGTCCTCCTGCTCGAAGCAGTGGACGATATAGGCGTTGTCCCAGAAAATGCGGAAGTCGTCCGCCGCCGGCTTCAGGGCGGCGAAGGCCCGGACGGTGTCGTCCGAATAGGTCAGGCCTGTCGGGTTTCAATACTTGGGCCCGCCCCAGATGCCCTTCACCTGGGGGTCGGACTCCACATACTGCTTTATCATGTCCATGTCCGGGCCGTCGGCAGTCATGGGGATGTTAATCATCTCTATGCCGAACTCCTGGCAGATGGCAAAATGCCGATCATACCCCGGCACCGGACAGAGGAATTTGATGGTTCCCTGCTGGCCCCATGGCTTGCTGCCGTTGTAAACCCCCAGCAGGAGCGCGCGCACCACGCAGTCATACATCAGGGAAAGGCTCGATTGGCCGCCCATGATGATGTTTTTCTGCTCCAGGCCCAGAAGATCCGCAAACAGCTGCTTGCACTCGTCCACCCCGGCCAGCTCGCCGTAATTTCGCACGTCTGTGCCCTTATAGGTGATGATCAGCTCCGTCGGCTCCTGGCCCAGCAGGCCCATGGAAAGGTCGAGCTGAACGGAATTGGGCTTGCCCCGGCTCATATCCAGGGGACGGCCCAGGGCCTTCAGCTCCTCATATTGCTTTTTTACGGCGGCGTATTCTCGCTCCCGCTCCTTGGCGGTCATTTTTTCATAGCTTTTCATATAATTACAGACGGATGCTCCTTATTATAAGTTTTCGTTGATGTCTAGTATAAGGAATTGTTTTGGATTTTTCAACCGGCAATCCGGCTGTAATGATAAAATTTGTAGGAATGATGGAAAACAGCGGCCCAAAAGAGATGTTTCTTAGACAATATGTAATGACCTCCGATTTGTAGAAACGTGGATTTACCTGTATA
>JAJBVW010000079.1:10059-11792 GCA_020866945.1 Oscillospiraceae bacterium | reverse complement strand
TGCCCACGCCCGGCTCCCCGATAAGGATGGGGTTGTTCTTCGTCCTGCGGGACAAAATCTGTATCACACGGCGCAGCTCCCGCTGCCGCCCCACCACGGGGTCGAGCTTTCCCTGGTCGGCAAGCTCCGTCAAGTCCCGGCTGTACTGGTCTAGGGGCTTGGTCTCGGCCCTCCGGCTCGCGGCGGCGCGGGCCTGTCCGCCGCGCTCCCCCGCCCTGCCCCGGTATTCCGGTCCGGAAAATATATCCATCACGTCCGTATAAAGCCGGTTGGGGTCAACCCCCGCCGCCTCCACCGCCCGCGTCCCCGCGCAGTCGGATTGGCGCAGGATGCCCATGAGCAGATGCTCCGTGCCCACATAGCTGTGACCCAGCCGGGACGCATCGGAGCAGGCCAGCTCTATGCTCCTTTTCGCCCTGGGCGTCAGCCCCTGCGCCGGAGGGCCGGGAACGCCGCGCCCGGCGTTTTGCGTCACAAGCTCCGTGATGGACGTCTCCTCCAGGCCGCAGCGCCGCATCACCCGGCAGGCCAGGCCGTCCCCCTCCCGCATCAGGCCGATAAGCAGGTGCTCCGTACCCACATAACTGTGGCCCAGCGTGCGGGATGCGTCCCACGCCTCCTCAATGGCCTGCTGGGCCAGCTTGGTAAATCGTTCCGAATGATTCATGTCAACATCGCCTCCACGGAAATTATAGCCCGCTGGAAAGAAATAAAAGCGCGAGTAACGGTTGATTTTTTTGATTTTTATGCTAATATGTATATCGTACATCAGGATATGGAGGTAACAACTATGGCATACAGAATTACCGACGCTTGCATTTCCTGCGGCAGCTGCGCTGAGCAGTGCCCCATGGAAGCCATCAGCGAGGGTGATGCGCACTACGTCATCGACGAGGACAAGTGCATCAGCTGTGGCAGCTGCGCCGAGCAGTGCCCCATGAGCGCCATCGAGGAAGGCTGACGCTCACCCGGAACGGGCGGTATGCGGCTGCATATCGCCCTTCTCCATATTTTCCCCGTTTTCCGCAGAAGGGAGCTTCTATGAAACAGCTTTGGTCAGGCGGGCCGGTCTATACGGACGACCCCGCCTTTAAAATAACAACCGATTCCGTGCTGCTGGCGAGCTTCGCCGGCAGCGTGGATTTCACCCGCTGCATGGACATGGGCTGCGGCGGCGGACTGCTGTCCGTGCTGCTGCACCATTCCCGGCCGGAGGCCGTGTTCGACAGCGTGGATTTGCGGCAGGCCGCCGTGGACGTGTGCCGGGACAATTACCGCGCCAACCGCATCCAGGGCCAGGTGGCCTGCGCGGATCTGCGCCAGCACCGCGGCATGGGCCAGCCCGGGGCCTATGACATGGTGGTGTGCAACCCGCCGTACTTCTACAGCGGCAAGCCCTCCCCGGATGGAGACAAAGCCGCCGCCCGTTCCGGCCTGAGTCCGGCCCAGTTTTCCGGGGCCGCCTCGTATCTGCTGCGCAAGGGCGGCACCTTCTGCCTTGTCCACAAGCCGGAATACCTGACGGACATCTTCGCCGCCATGCGCCTTGCGGACATCGAGCCGAAGCGCCTGCAAATGGTGGCCCATAAAATCGAGAGCGCCCCCTCCCTGGTGCTGATTGCCGGGCGGCGGGGCGGACGGCCCGGCCTGGCCGCGCTGCCGACCATGGTGCTGTGTAACGCCGACGGCACCCCCACGAAAGAGATACGGCGCATCTATCATATGCAGTCCAG
>JAJBVW010000079.1:0-10049 GCA_020866945.1 Oscillospiraceae bacterium | reverse complement strand
CCCCCCCCCCCACCCGCAGTCCAGAGCATAACAATCACTCGCTTTCAATGTATTCATCTACATACTGGCTGGGCTTATCGCGGGCATTCTGACCGGGTTTTCCGGCATATCCGCCGCCGTGGTCGTGACGCCGGCCCTGGTGGCGCTGTGCGGCTTCGACGCTTATGAGGCGGTGGGCATCGCCATGGCCTCGGATGTGATTGCCTCCGCCCTGACCTCCACCAGCTACGCCAGGCACGGCCATCTGCGCATCGGGGACGCCAAATGGCTGATGATTTCCGTCCTGGTCTTCACCCTGTTCGGAAGCTGGCTCGGAAACATCGTTCCCCATGACACGCTGGGCGACATCTCCGTCGTGCTGACGCCGCTGATGGGCATGAAATTCCTGTTCTTCCCCCAGACGAATCTGAACCGGTTTTTCGGCCAGCTTGGCAAAAAGGCCATGTTTTGGTCGTCCATCATCAGCGGCGGGGTCATCGGCATTATCGCGGGCTTCGTGGGCGCAGGCGGGGGCGAGATGATGTTGCTGGTGCTGACCACGCTGCTGTGCTATGAGGTGAAGGACTCCGTCGGCACCGAGGTATTCATCATGACCTTTGTGGCCCTGGTGGGCTGCGCCAGTCATATCTATCTCGGCGGCTGGCCGAATACGACCGCCTTTATCATCTGCATCATCGGCAACGCCACCGGCGCTATCTTCGCCGCCCGCGTAGCCAACCGCATAAACTCCGCCACCCTAAACCGCATCATAGGCTTCCTTCTGGTCGTGTCCGGCGGTATCATGTTCGTCGCGAACTTCTTTTTGTAATATTCAGGGAATAAAAAAAACAATCTATCAACAACAAATTTGTTGTTGATAGATTGTTTTTTATCTCCTGCCATGGTATACTATTTACAGGAGGTGAACCGCATCATGGCAAACATCTTAGGCGCAATCGAAAACACCATTTCCATTTCCCTCTTTAACCGCGGCCAGGCCGGAAAAATTTTTGACGAGGTTCGGCGCTGCGGCGCAAAGGTCGTCATGAAAAACAATGCCGCCGAGTGCGTCCTCCTTTCCCCGGAGGAATATGTCAGTCTGATGGACGAGGTAAACGACGCCCGCCTTCTCGCCACCGCGGCGGAGCGGATGGCAGGCTTTGACCCCAGCACCTTGGTATCCCAGGAGGATGTTGACCGCCAGTTTGGCTTTACAGAGGAAAATCTGGCGGACGTCGAGGTAGACATCGAATGAGCTGGACGGTCAAATATCTCCCGCCAGCTGGGAAAGACCTGCAAGACCTGGACGGCAATCCGCGCAAAATCGTCCGCAAGGCAATCCAGAAGGTAAGCGAAAGCCCTCTGCCTTCGTCAGAGGGCGGTCTGGGAAAGCCTCTGGGCAACAAGGGAAATCATAATCTTGCCGGCTTACTGAAAATCAAGCTGCGCTCTGTTGGCATACGGGTCGTATATAAGCTCGTCCGGCAGGATAACGACATGGTCGTCATCGTAATCGGCGCGCGGGCGGATGACGAGGTGTATGATATTGCAAGCCAGAGAGCCGAAAAACACAGATTATAACACAAAACAGAGGCTGCGCCACAGACAGCCTCTGTTTTTATTTGTTTAAAAGCGTCTTTTACTCCACGCCCTCCATGGGTACCAGGGGGACGATGCCGACGCCGAGGGCGCCCTCGGCTACGTGGCAGGAGATGCTGATGGGGAGGGGGTCTTTTTCGATGGTAAGGTCGGGGAACGCCTCCGCCACGGCAAGACGCCAGTTCTCCCCCACTTCCTCCGCGCCGGACCAGGCCGCCCGTATCTCCACGGGCCGTCCGGCAAATCGGGTCTCCCGGTCGGTTTTGATGCCCTGAATCATGGTGTCCATGGCGGCCTTCATGCCCCGCACCTTTTTATAGGCGTCCAGCTTGCCGCCCTGAATTTGCAGGACGGGCTTTATGTTCAGAACAGTGCCGAGGGCGGCACCGGCGGCGGTGACGCGGCCGCTCTTTTTCAGCAGCTCCAGGGTGTTCACGGAGACATAAATACTGGCATCCAAGCCGTCCCGCTCCATGACGCGGGCGATCTCCGCGGCGGGAACTCCCTCGTCCGCCATGCGCTTGGCCTGGAGGGCGGCGGGGCGCAGGGTGACGGCAATCCGCCGGTTGTTCACCACATAGACCCGGCCCGGATACTCCGCCGCCGCCAGGGCCGCCGCCGACTCATAGGAGGCGGAAAGGCCGCTGGACATGGGCATATGCACCACCGCGTCGTGATCCTCCAGAGCCTTGTCCCAAATCTCCATCAGGTCGCCGGGGGAAGGCTGAGAGGAGCTGACATTGGCCCCGGCCCGGAGGCGCTGGAAAAATTCGTCATAGGTGATGGAAACGCCTTCCAGATATGTCTCATCGTCCACGATGACCGGCATGGGAACCACATAGATCCCCAGGGCTTCGGCCTCTTCTGTCAAAATTCCGCTGTTGGTATCGGTCACGATGGCAGTTTTTTGTGTCATAGTTGATGAACCTTGCCTTTCTCGATTTTGTCTTTCTCTTGACTATAAGTATAGCACAGACTAACGTCGCAGACAAGCGGACAAATGACGACTTTTGTCCAAAATATGACCTTTCTGCGCTTTATCATACCGCGAAGGAACCCCTTCACCATGCGTCGGCAGCGTGAAGGGGTTCCTTTTCCGCTTATTCTCACTCGGAAAAGGTGAATTTTGGCTCCTCGTGGTGGATGAGCCGGCAGATATTTTCCCGATGACGGAAGAGGAGCAGCGCCATAGCCATAACGGCAATCACCATGACGGCGGGGGTCTGGAACCCAAAGGCGGCCAGGGCAATGGGGAAGGCCACCGCCCCGCTCATGGTGGCGAGGGACATATAGCGGAAGCTGACCAGCAAAATCAGGGCCACCGCCGTGACGATAAGGCCCACCCGCCAGTCCACCAGCCAGGTATAGGCCCCGCCCACAAGAACGCACTTGCCGCCCTTGAAGCAATACCACAGGGGATAGGCATGGCCCAGCATGGCGGCAAAGCCCGCCACGGAGACGCCCACCTGCCACAGGCCGAACATCTCTCTATAGAGCAGGCCCGCCGCGAGACAGGGCACCAGGGACTTCACCACGTCCAGCACAAGCACCAGCCAGGCATATCGTCTTCCGAAGCTCCGCCAGAAGTTCGTGAAGCCCGGATTTCCGCTGCCCTTGGTGCGCACGTCTGTATGATAAATGGCCTTGGAAAGCTCTATGGCCGGATTGATGCTTGCTATCAGATAGCTCACGATGACCGCAAGGATATGCGCGATCCAGATTCTCATGTCGTATGTCTCCTCCTGTCCTCGATGGCGGAGAACAGGCTTCGCAGACGGATGTTCACAGCCCCCATGTTGGATATTTCATCTATTTTTATCTGTGTGTAGATTTTGCCGTTCCGCTCCAGGATGGCCCGCACCTCGTCCGTGGTGACGGCGTCCACGCCGCAGCCGAAGGATACGAGCTGCACGAGGTTTATGTTCGCCTCCGACGGGGCCTCGGCCACGAATTTTGCCGCCGCATAGAGCCGCGCGTGATACGTCCACTGGTTCCGCACGTTCACCGGGAAGGGCTGCACCAGATGGCTGACGCTGTCCTCCGTCAGCACCACCGCCCCCAGGCGGCAGATAAGCGTATGGATGCCGTGGTTTATCTCCGGGTCGATGTGATAGGGCCGTCCGGCCAGAACGATGACCGGCAGGTTCCGGGCCTTGGCTATGTCCAGGTATTCCTGCCCCTTCTGCCGCAGGTCGCAGAAATACTGCTCATACGCCTCATAGGCCCGCTGGGCCGCGAGCTTTATCTGCCCCTTCGGCACGGCGGGGAAGTATTTTCGCACGATTTCCCCCATGCGCTTTGTGAACTGCTTCTGGTCGGCAATGCTCACAAAATCGTTGATGAAGGTCGTCTCCCCCAGGCGGGGGACATTGATGCGCAGTACCTGGGGATAATAGGCCACCACCGGGCAGTTGAAGTGGTTGACGCCCAGGCCCTCCTCCGCGTTGTAGCTCATATCGGGATAGAAAATGGCGTCCGGCTTCTCGTCCAGCAGCGCCTCCATATGGCCGTGCATCAGCTTGGCGGGATAGCAGGCCGTATCCGAGGGGATGGTGTACTGCCCCCGGAGATACAGCTCCCTGGTGGACAGGGGCGACACCACCACATTGAAGCCCAGCGCCTCCCAGAAGGTGCGCCAGAAGGGGAGCAGCTCATAGAAATTCAGCCCCAGGGGTATGCCGATGGTGGGCTTTCCAGGCTCCCGTTCTCCGCCCTGATATTTTTCCAGGAGGGAGAGCTTATAGTCGTACAGGTCGTAATGGGCTGTTTGCTCCTGCCTGCCGGTGACGGGCCGGTCGCAGCGGTTGCCCGCGATAAAGCGGCGGCTGCTGCCGAAGTCGTTGATGGTCAGATTGCAGTGGTTGCCGCAGCCGGAGCAGGTCACGGCCTTGACGCTGTGGGTAAAGCCCGCAAGCTCCTCCGCCGTCAGCACCGCCTTGTGGGGCTGCTCCTCATGCGCCAGGGCGTACAGCGCCGCGCCGTAGGCCCCCATCAGCGCCGCATAGCCGGGGCGGACGACCTGGCGGCCCGTCTCCCGCTCGAAGGCCCGGAGGACGGCGTCGTTTAAAAACGTACCCCCCTGCACCACAATATGCTCCCCCAGGGATTCCGCGTTGGCGCAGCGGATGACCTTATAGAGGGCGTTTTTCACCACGCTGATGGAAAGCCCGGCGGCGATGTCCTCCACCGTGGCCCCGTCCTTCTGGGCCTGCTTCACGGAGCTGTTCATAAACACCGTGCAGCGGGAGCCGAGGTCAACCGGCCTTTTGGCGAACAGGCCAAGCCTCGCGAACTCCGCCGGACTGTAGCCCAAGGCCCCGGCGAAGGTCTGCAAAAAGGAGCCGCAGCCGGAGGAGCAGGCTTCATTCAGGTAAATGCTGTCGATGGCCCCGTTTCGTATCTGGAAGCACTTGATGTCCTGGCCGCCGATGTCCAGGATAAAGTCCACCGCCGGCAGGAATTTCTTCGCCGCCGTATAGTGGGCCACGGTCTCCACCAGGCCCCGGTCTATCCCGAAGGCGTTGCGGATGATGTCCTCCCCATAGCCGGTGACGGCGGAGGCGCGGATCTCAATATCCGGGAAATCCTGGTACAGCTTCGTGAGATAATCCCGGATGATAGGCACGGGATTGCCGTTATTCGGCGTATAGAACGGGCGGAGGATGTTCCCCTCCCCGTCGCACAGCAGGGCCTTCACGGTGGTGGAGCCTGCGTCTATGACAAGAAACATAGGGCCGCTGGGGGCGTCTATCTGGCGGATGCCCTCCGAGGCCGCCCGGTGCCGGGCGGTGAAGGCGTCGTATTCCTCCTGGCTTTCAAAAAGCGGCGGGCAGGCGGTATACCGCCCCGCCCGGCTGCGGTGCTGAAGCCGCTGGATAAGCTCGTCCAGGGGCTGCGCCTGGCCGGTTCCGGCGAAGGCCGCCCCCATGGCAACGTAGTACAGGGCGTTTTCCGGGCAGAGGCCCTCCGTTTGGAGGACATGGTCGAAGCTCTTTCGCAGCTCTGGGATATAGGTCAGCGGCCCGCCAAGATAGAGGATATTCCCCTTTATCTCCCGGCCCTGGGCAAGTCCGGCGATGGTCTGGTTCACCACGGCATAGAAGATGCTGGCGCAGACGTCCTCCTTCCTGGCCCCCTGGTTCAGGAGGGGCTGGATGTCACTTTTCGCGAAAACGCCGCACCGGGAGGCGATGGTATAGAGCTTTTCATGCCGGGCGGCCATGCCGTCCATATCCTCGATGGAGATTTCCATCAGGGCGGCCATCTGGTCGATAAAGGCCCCGGTTCCCCCGGCGCAGGTGCCGTTCATGCGCATTTCAAAGCCGCCGGTGAGAAAAAGTATCTTGGCGTCCTCACCGCCCAGCTCGATGACCACGTCCGTGCCGGGGGCCAGACGGCCCACGGCCACCCGCTCCGCGTACACCTCCTGGACGAAGGGCAAATCCGCCTCCTCCGCGAGACCCATCCCGGCGGAGCCGGAGAGGGATACCTCCATGCTCTCCCCCGGAAACTGCTCCGCCACCTGGCGCAGAAGCTCCCCGAGCCGCTGGTCTATCTTGGAATAATGCCGCATATAGCGGGCAAAGCGCAGCGCGCCTGTCTCATCCACCACCGCGCATTTGAGCGTGGTGGAGCCAACGTCAACACCCAACCGCTTCATACTGCGCCTCCTGTTCCTGCTCCTGCTCCTGTTCGCGGGCGATAGCCAGCATCAGCTTGATGCGGTTTTCCTGGTTCACCTTGGAAGCCCCCGCGTCATAGTCCACCGGGAAGATATTGGCCTCGGGATACAGCTCCCGCAGCCGCCGGACGGTTCCCTTGCCGACGATGTGATTCGGCAGACAGCCGAAGGGCTGGGCGCATATCACGTTGGTATAGCCCTTTTCAATCAGCTCCGCCGTCTCGCCGGGAAGAAGCCAGCCCTCCCCCATCTTCACGCCGGGGTCGATAATCCTGGCGGCAAGCTCGCGCACCTTGTCGAAGGCCACGGGGGTCGCAAATTCGGGGTAATCCGCCAGCGCCTCCAGCATATCCTCCTCCCATTTATCCGCCACGTATCCGGCCAGCCGTCCGCCTAACACGGCCAGCTTCGAGCCACCGTAGTAGCCATGGTCTATCTCCGTGTTGGCGAAGCAATACTGCAAAAAGCCCAGCACGCCGGGAACCATGTATTCGCAGTCCTGGCTGAGCAGAAACTCCTCCAGCCCGTTGTTGCCGAAGGAGGAGTATTTCACGTAAATCTCCCCCACTATGCCCACGCGGGTCAGCTTTTTGTCCGTTTTGGGTATGTTATGGAAATCCTCCGCCATGCGCCGGAGATTCCGCTTCATGCTCCGGCCCGAAAGGCCCTTCTTATGGCGGAACTGCTCCGTAAGCTCCGCGACCCATTTATCCACCACGGCCCGGGTGTCCCCCCGGTTTGCCTCGCGGGGAAGAGTCTGGTTTTTCAGGAGCAGCAGCATATCCCCATAGATAATGGCCCGTAGGGCGGTCAGCATCATAAGGGGAGTCAGCTTGAATCCGGAATATTTTTCCAGGCCGGAAAAGCTCAGGGAAATCACCGGCACATAGTCCATGCCCATGTTGTGCAGCGCCTTGCGAAGGAGCATGAGATAGTTGGAGGCGCGGCAGCCGCCGCCGGTCTGGAACTGGATAAGGGCGCACTTGTGGGGGTCGTAGTCCCCGCAGGTCAGGGCGTATATCTGCTGGCCCAGGGCGCATATGGCCGGGTAGCACATATCATTGTGGAGGTATTTCAGCCCCTGGTCAATGACCTGCTGGCCCTCGTAATGCAGCACCTCAGTCTTATAGCCATAGATGGCGAACACCGACTGGAGCAGCTCCATGTGGGTGGGAAAAATATCCGGCGAGAGAATGGTATACTCCCGCTTCATCTGCTTTGTAAAATCAACTGCGGCCATGTCTGTCTCTGTTATTCTCCGTTGGTCAGCCGTTTTGGCATATGGTTTGTTCTCGTAATCAAAAACATATTGTATCACGACCCCCGGCAAAATGCAATACGCCCCGCCGGCGGTTTTCGCTGTAATGGCATGGGTCATATATACCCCCCATAACCTAAACCAGGTTATCCGCCGCACAACAGCAGCGAGGCACTTACCCCCGCGAAGGGATAAGTGCCTCCAATGCTGTCTGATTTTATTTTACCGTGTCCGTTTCCGTTTGCCGGCCACAAGACCCAGTCCTGCGCCGCAGAGGGTCAGGAGCGCCAGCCACAGGAGCGGGGTGCTCGCGTCGCCGGTGCTGGGGGCGGTGGCCGTGGCCGCGGGTGTGACTGTGACTGTGGCCGCGGTGTCCGCCTCCTTCCAGGCGACAGCTACCGGGGACAGGCCCTTGAGGGTCACGGTCAGGCCATCATCGGTCTTGGTCACGGCGGGGGTCTCCGTCTCGCCCGCTGTGATGCCCAGCCGGGTCGAAGTCTCCGTGAACATATGCACCACAACGAAATCATAGCTGCTGTCCGTCCTATCAGGATACGGAAGCGTCACGGTAATGCCCTCCGCCGGGAAGTCCTCCTCCGTGGCGTCCTCCCACTGGCCGGTTGTACCGTTCCAGAGCTGGAGCTTCACGTCGTAATAGACCACATTGTCCTCCGTGTAGGCCGAGCTGGTGATGGAAACGCGGGCGAACAGGTCAGCTTGCAGCTCCTCCACCGTGCTGTAAAGGCTTTGCAGACCCTCCGGCACCTCGGTCAGGGAAGCCACTAGAATCTGCTCGCCCGTTTCCGTGGGGGCCGTCACCGCATTCACCGTCAGGGTATAGCTGGCCGCAGCGGCGGTGTAGCTGTCAGCGCCGGAAACGCTGGCCGTGATGGTGGCAGTGCCTACGCCGATAATCGTCACCTGGCCGGATTCGTCCACCGTGGCCACATCCGTGTTGCTGCTGGTGTAGGTGATTTTCCCAAACACCGTGGTCTGGGTCAGGGGGTTGGTGAACGTCCCATCCGTCGCCGTCTTGGTGACTTTTGCCGTCTCATAGGAAATGGCCTGAGAGGACACGGTGATGGTGACGGTCACATCCTGCTCTATCGTGGTATACCCCGTCTTGGTGACAGTGACATGGGCGGTGTAGGTTCCCGCCTCTGTCGGGGCTGTTACCGCTTCACCCGCCGCGTTCGTGTAAGTCACGGTGACTGTTGCCCCGTCCTCGGCGGCAACAGTCACCTCATGGGCCTCGCCGTCATAGGGGACGTTAAAGCCGGTGATTTCCGCCGTCATGTCCGCCTCGATAATCTCAAAATCCAGTGCCGAAGAAACAGTCTTATAGTTGGCCCCGGCGTCGCTGATGGTAACGACCACCTTGTAGCTCCCCACGTCTGCGGGAGGGTTGTCCAGGGCTGTGCCGCTTTCGTCATAGTAGGTGATAGTCGGGGTGCCGGTGTACTCCTCCCCGTTGACCAGCGTCACCGTGACCTTGGGGTCGGAGACGGCCTCGCCGTCATAGGTCTTGGTGGCAGTGACATCGGACAGGGTCAAGGTCGGGGTGGCCTGGGCGATGGTTCCCACATTTGCCGTTGCAGTGGTGTTGCCCAGGGTATAGTTGGCCTTATCCTCTCCGCCCAGGGTGATGCCGCTGGCGGTGATGAGTATGTCCTCCCCCGCGTCCGCGCTGTCATAGACATAGCTTGCCGCGCTGGCGGTGACATCCTCTCCCTCCACAACGCCGGTCAGGGTGATGGTCAGATTCTGGTCGTCGGTGACTGTTGTTGTGCCGTCATAGATCTTGGTGGTGGCGCCGCTGATAGAGGGAGTGACAGTGGCTGGATTGATTGTAAACTCATATGTCAGGGTGCCGGTATAGTTGCCCTTGCCCGTGATGGTGATGGTGGCCTCTCCGGCGTCTATATTGTAAGCATAGGATACGGTGTAGTCCGTGTTCAGCGTCAAAGTACTGGTGATGTCTTTTTCGATTTCAGAGCCGGTGTAGGTCTCTTCCTTCGCGTCCACGGTGAGCATACTGGTCGTCAAGGTAATGGGATAGTACAGCACCAGATAGTTGCCAGAGCTGCTTGCGCTTGTGTATGTCCGAACGACATAGCTCTCGTTGTCGGAGGAAAAGCAGTCAGCCGCAGTCAGATAATATGCCGTGTTGTCGTTTTCACTGGCAGTAATCTCCACACTTTCTCCCTCGGAAAGCGCTGCCTCCGCAGTCACGCCGATGGACGCACTTTCATCCAGTTCACCGAGGGTGATATATTTGCCGGAGGGCAGATAGACGTTGCTGGCCGTTGTTACGCCGCTCAGGGTGTTGCCCGTTACAGCGGATACACCTGACACGGTAAACGTGCTGCTCGTGCCGCCGTCTACATACACACCGCCGCCGTTGGTGGCCGCTTTGTTGCCGGAAATCGTGCCGCCGCTCATTTGAAAAGTGCAAAACAAGCGCACAACGCCGCCTCCGCCTGTGGGCGCTGGGATGCGGGCAAAGGTACAGCAGCTCATGGACAAGGTGGT
>JAJBVW010000050.1:10213-11803 GCA_020866945.1 Oscillospiraceae bacterium | reverse complement strand
CGCCCAGTCCCCATAGGAGCACCGCCTGTCCGAACCCCGCGCCCGGATCTAGGCGCTGGCAATGGGGGAAAGCTCGGCGTTCTCCTCCACGAAATAGATTTTTCTGTCCGTCTCCGTCAGGGGAAGACCCAGCGCTGCCCCGGCGGGGGAAACGTGCTTGAAGCTGGCGGCGGCGGGCTGGCCGGTGGCGGCCTTCAGCTCGCTGACAAGCTGCCAGGAATTCAGCGCGTCCATGAAATTGATATACCCTGGCTTGCCGTTCAGTACGGTCAGGGGCAGGTCTCCCCCGTCCGCCAGATAAATGCAGGCCGGCTTCTGGTTCGGGTTGCACCCGTATTTCAGTTCAAGCTCCTTCAATGTCCTTCCTCCTCACTGATTTTTATTGACGATTACCGTGTCCCGCTCCCCTGCGGCAAGGTCGATATACTGCACGAACAGGGACACCTTATTCTCCTCATTCAAAGCGCCCCATATCTCCTCCGCCAGAGATTTGGCGTCCGGGGCGGTCAGGGCGGCCATCACCGGCTCCCCCTGGAAGGAGGGCAACGGGCTTCCGTCTCCCATATAGGTGTGGATGATATGGCCCGTGCCGGGCTTGGGTGCGTCGTATTCATAGAAATACCGGCAGCAGCAGGCCGGGTCGCCGTCCAGGCTTTTCAGGATGGACAGGGCATATTTTCCGTCCGGCTCCACCACCCCGGAGATTCGGGGGGTGTAGTTCGGCCCGTCCGGCTCGAAGGTGCGGGTATGCAGTCCATGACGGTAGCAATGACCGGCGGCCATATGCTCCCGGATGGTGTCGGTCTGGTCACCGTTGGTGACGATAGTGGTACCCTCATACACCCGAACGGGGTGATAGATGATAAGGCTGGGATCCTCCATTTTGGAGGGGTCATGGGCCTGGGTGCGGATGCCGTCCTCCGTGGTAACAAAGACCCGGTTCCGGCTGTTCTGGCTCCGGCCCATGATGAAATAGGCGACCACGGCCTTTTTATCATCGGCGCTCCGGCCCAGGAAAATGCCCCGGCCAGGGTATGGGTTTCCGCCCAGATAGGCGGACAGTTCGACAGCACTCATTGATTCTCTCCCTTCACAAGCTGGGCGCAGACAAGCTCTGTCGCCTGGGGCAGCAGAATCCATTCCGCCTGCTCCATGACCCGGCGCTGCAACACCTCCGGCGTGTCTCCGTCCTGGACGGGGACGGCCTTTTGCAGCAGTATCCGGCCCCCGTCTGGTATTTCGTTTACAAAATGCACTGTGGCCCCGGTGACTTTGACCCCCCGGGCCAGCGCCGCCTCATGCACCCGCAGGCCGTAATACCCCTGGCCGCAGAAGGCGGGTATCAGGGACGGGTGGACGTTCAGCATACGCTCCGGGTAACGGTCGGTGAAGTCCCGGCTCAATATGCTCATAAAGCCCGCCAGGACGATAATGTCTATCTTGTACGCCTCCAGCTTTTCCAGGATGGCAGCCTCAAACGCCTCCTGGCTCCCCAGCTCCTTGCGGGAACAGACCACGGAGGAAACCCCGGCCTTCTCCGCCCGCGTCAGGGCGTAGGCCGCAGGGCTGCTGGACACCACCAGAACGATC
>JAJBVW010000050.1:0-10203 GCA_020866945.1 Oscillospiraceae bacterium | reverse complement strand
CCCCCGGAAACAAAAACGGCAACACGGGCCTTCAGCATAAGGTCACCCGCTCGTCGCTCTCCACAAGCTCGCCCAGAATATAGGCATTCTCCCCGTTAGCACGGAGAATCTCGATGGCCTTATCCACGTCGGATTTATCCACTACGGCGGTCATGCCCACGCCCATGTTGAAGGTGTTGAACATATCCCGTTCCGGGATGTCCCCGGTCTTTTGGATAAGGTCGAAGATGGGCAGCACCCGCACGGCGGATTTCTCGATTTTCGCCCCAAGGCCCGCCTTGATGCTGCGGGGGATGTTTTCATAAAAGCCGCCGCCGGTGATATGGCTGACGCCCTTGACCGTGACGGCATCCATCAGGGCCAGCATGGGCTTTATGTATATCTTCGTGGGCGTCAGAAGGGCCTCCCCGATGGAGGCCCCGCCCAGGGCCGCGCAGGGGGATTTTATATCCGCCGTCTCTACATGAAATATTTTCCGCACCAGAGAGAAACCATTGGAGTGGACGCCGCTGGAGGGCAGGGCCAAAATAACGTCCCCCGGTTTCATGGTGGAATTATCCAGCATTTTTTCCCTGTCCACGATGCCCACCACAAAGCCGGCCAGGTCGTACTCCTCCGCCGGATAGAAGCCGGGCATTTCCGCCGTCTCCCCGCCGATCAGGGCAGCCCCGGCCTGGACGCAGCCCTCCGCCACGCCGGAAACGATGCTGGCGATACGGGCCGGGTCGTTCTTGCCGCAGGCGATATAGTCCAGGAAGAACAGAGGCCGCGCCCCGCAGCACAAAACGTCGTTGGCACACATGGCGACACAGTCGATGCCCACGGTGTCGTGCTTGTCCATCAAAAAGGCCAACTTCAGCTTCGTGCCGACCCCGTCCGTGCCGGATACCAGCACCGGCTCCTTCATGCCGGTCAGGTCTGGGGCGAACAGGCCGCCGAAGCCCCCCACGCTGCCGATGACCCCCGGCGTGGTGGTGCGGGCGATATGCTCCTTCATCAGCTCCACCGCCTTATACCCGGCGGTGATGTCCACCCCGGCGGCGGCGTAGCTTTCGCTATAGCTGTTATTCATGTCTGCCTCTCCCCTCGCTTATTTTGTATTCAAAGCGGCTCTTGCCGCCCTCGGCGGGTATTTCCGTGGGATAGCGATTGGTGAAGCAGGCGTCGCAGAAGCCCTCCGCCTTATCGCTCCCCAGCAGATAGCACAAATCCTCCGCCGGAAGGTACCCCAGGGTATCCGCCCCGATGAGGCGGGCCGTCTCCTCCACCGTATGATGACAGGCTACCAGATTCTCCCGCGAGTCGATGTCCGTGCCGTAGTAGCATGGATTTAAGAAGGGCGGCGCAGATATGCGCATATGCACCTCTTTCGCTCCCGCCTCCCGCAGTAGGCCTACGATGCGAGCGCTGGTGGTACCACGGACGATGGAGTCGTCAATGACCACCAGCCGCTTGCCCCGCACCACACTGGACACGGGGTTCAGCTTAATTTTCACCAAATCCTCCCTGGCGGTCTGACCGGGTGAGATGAAGGTGCGGCCTATATAGCGGTTTTTGATAAAGCCCACCCCGTAGGGGATGCCGGAGGCTCTGGCATAGCCCAGAGCCGCGTCCAGACCTGAATCCGGCACGCCGATGACCACGTCCGCCTCCACAGGATGACGCAGAGCCAGCCGCTGACCCGCCCGAATCCGGGCCTCGTGGACGCACACGCCGTCCACAACGGAATCGGAGCGGGCGAAGTAGATATGCTCAAATATGCAGGTGGTTTTCGGGGCCTTGCCGCAGTGATCCCGTATGCTTTGCACCCCGTCTTTGGTAAAGACCAGTATCTCCCCCGGCTCCAGATCCCGGATATACTGGGCCTGAACCGCCTCCAGGGCGCAGGTCTCTGAGGCCACCACATAGGCCCCGTCCTCCCGCACACCGTAGCACAGGGGGCGGAAGCCATGCTCATCCCGCACAGCCAGCAGCTTGGACGGGGACATGATAACCAGGGAATAGGCTCCCTTGAGCTGGTACATGGCCTGATTCACCGCCTGCTCGATGGAGGGAGCGGTGAGCCGCTCCTTGGTTATCACATAGGAAATGACCTCCGTATCGCTGGAGGTATGGAAGATGGAGCCTTGCAGCTCCAGGGTCCGGCGCAGCTCGGCAGAGTTCACCAGATTTCCGTTGTGGGACAGGGCCATACGGCCCTTGATGTGGTTCACCACAATGGGCTGGCAGTTTTCCCTCCCGCTGCCGCCGGTGGTGCCGTAGCGGACATGGCCCACGGCCATGTTCCCCTCCGGCAGGGATTCCAGCACGGAGCGGCTGAACACCTCGCTGACAAGGCCCACGTCCTTATAAAAGCTGAAAAGCCCGTCGTCGTTGATTACGATGCCGCAGCTCTCCTGCCCCCGGTGCTGAAGGGCGAAAAGTCCATAGTAGGCGGAGGCGGCCACATTGGTTCGGCCAGGGGCAAAAATGCCCCAGACCCCACATTCTTCATGTATATTGCTCATCTATCTCCTATTTATAAGTTCGCCTCAGCCCAGGATGCGGCGGAGCATTTCCGTGTAGGCGTCCTCCACATTTCCCAGATCCCGGCGGAAACGGTCTTTATCCAGCTTCTCGTGGGTGGTGCTGTCCCAGAAGCGGCAGGTGTCCGGGCTGATCTCGTCCGCCAGGACGATTTGGCCCTCCGCCGTCTTGCCAAACTCCAGCTTGAAGTCCACCAGGTCTACGTTCACCCCGGCGAAGAACGCCTTCAGCACATCGTTTATTTTGAACGCCATGGTCTTGATAAGGTCTATCTCCTCCCGAGTGGCCAGCTTCAGGGCCAGAACGTGATATTCGTTGATAAGCGGGTCGCCTAGATCGTCGTTTTTATAAGAAAACTCAATGGTGGGCGCGTCGAACACAATGCCCTCCTCCACGCCGTAGCGCTTGGCGAAGGAACCGGCGGAGATGTTGCGGATGATGACCTCCAGGGGCACGATGGAGACCTTTTTCACGGCGGTCTCCCGGTCGTTCAGCTCCTCCACAAAATGGGTGGGACCGCGCTCCTTTTCCAGAAGCTGCATAAGATAGTTTGTCACACGGTTGTTGATAGAGCCTTTTCCGGCGATCTGGCCTTTTTTCAGGCCGTTGAAGGCGGTAGCGTCGTCCTTATAAGACACGATGACCACCTGGGGATCCTCGGTGGCGTAGACCTTTTTGGCCTTGCCCTCGTAAAGCTGTTCCGTTTTCGTCATGATTGCGTCCTCCATATCTTTTGTTTAGTTATTTTAGTTATTATTATATTTAGCCTCGATGGCGGCGTTCTTTTCCAGCACGCGGGCCGTTTCTTCCGCCCGCGTCTGTTCCAGCGCCGCCGCAAGGGTCTCGTCGGAAAGGGCCAGTATCTCCATAGACAGCAAGGCGGCGTTGACCGCGCCGTCAATGGCAACAGTGGCCACAGGTATGCCGGAGGGCATCTGCACTGTTGAAAGCAGGGCGTCAACGCCGTCAAGGACGGTGGATTTCAGAGGTATTCCAATGATGGGAAGCGTAGTGTTGGCAGCCAAGGCCCCAGCCAAATGGGCCGCCTTGCCCGCGGCGGCAATGATAACGCCAATGCCCGCCTCCCTGGCTCCCTGGGCGAAGGCGCGGGCCTCCTCCGGGGTGCGGTGGGCGGAGAAAATGTGCATCTCAAACGGCACCTGATAGCGGCGCAGGGTGTCCGCCGCTTTCTCCACCACAGGCAGGTCACTGTCGCTGCCCATGACAATAGCTACTTTTTTCATAAATTCACTCTCTCCTGTTTTTTGTGAAATTTTAAGATTTTAACAAAAGACAGCCCTATCCCGCATATGAATAGAGCTGCCCAGACGGTCGGCATATTGCAATGAAATTGGCTCCTTTGCGTGCACTCGCATTCCGTCGGTTGCCAACTCACACCTGATTTTCTTTCATTATAACAAACGGCAAATTGTAAAGTCAATTCCTCCTTTTCCTAAATCGAGGATAATTTTCTCCCCATAGAACGGCCGATTTTGTCTATTTTGTATAGATTCTCCCCTTCCGCCTTCCTAAAACAGCTTTAACATTCCACAAAGCACTCATCTTTTGCAGCGCTTAGCCCACCGCGCATTTGATGCGCATTCCAGACATAGAGGGTATTGATTTATAGAAAAAAAGTGCTATAATGAAACACGATGTTTTGTCCGTATCGGATGTCTATATCTAAATTCATTTTGGAGGTTTGTTACTGTGGAACACATCAAGACTCTTGAAACTCGTAACCTGTGTGACAGTGCCAAAAACGGCGGTTGCGGCGAGTGTCAGACATCTTGCCAGTCTGCTTGCAAAACCAGCTGCGGGATTGCCAATCAGCAGTGCGAGAACGTATACAAGAAGAGCGAGAATTAATCTTCAATCAAAGCTATGCCGCCGAGTTTGGCGGCATTTTTTATCGGATATATACGGTTCACTACCATTTTTACAAGAAAGGCGGCCGTGCTTCTGCGCTTCTTCTGCCCTGTTCATGCAGACGCTTCGCGGTCGGTTGGTTGATTGACATGATACACCAGTATAAATTGGGCGGCTACAACATTGTCCTCGATATTTGCTCCGGCTCTGTCCATGCGGTTGACGAGGTCGCATACGAAATGATTGCCCGATACCCCGACCGGGATGAAGAAACGCTTATTAACGAAATGAGCGTATTATATAAAGACCGGGAGGATATTACCGAAAAGGAGCTTCGGGAGTGCTATGCGCAAATCACACAGCTCAAGGAAGCCGGCAAGCTCTTTACGCCCGATACCTTCGAATCAAAGGCTGGTGCTCTGAAGGAAAAAACCTCGGGGGTGATAAAGGCTCTCTGCCTTCATGTGGCGCACACCTGCAACCTAAATTGCTCCTATTGCTTTGCAAGCCAGGGCAAATACAGCGGGGAACGCGCTGTTATGAGCTTTGAGGTCGGCAAGCGCGCTATTGACTTTTTGATTGAACACTCAGGAAGCCGCCGCAATCTTGAGGTTGACTTTTTTGGCGGCGAGCCGCTTATGAACTTTGACGTTGTAAAGGATCTGGTCGCCTACGCCCGTTCCATCGAGCGGGAAAAGGGCAAAAACTTCCGCTTTACACTAACGACAAACGGTGTTTTGATTAACGACGACGTCATCGACTTTGCCAACCGCGAGTGCAGCAACGTAGTCCTCAGCCTGGACGGGCGCAAGGAGGTGCACGACCGCTATCGCGTGGATTACGCCGGCCACGGGAGCTGGGAGAAGGTCGTGCCGAAATTTCAGAAACTCGTCAAAGCCCGCGAGGGAAAAAACTATTATATGCGCGGCACCTTTACCCATGCCAACCCTGATTTCTTGCAGGATATTCAGGAAATGCTCGACCTCGGCTTCCGCGAGCTGAGCATGGAGCCGGTCGTGGCGGCAGCGGACGATCCCTCCGCCCTCACTGATGAGGATATGCCCATCGTTATGGAGCAGTATGAAAAGCTTGCAGAGCTGATGCTCCAGCACGACAGGGAAAACGACCCGTTCACCTTCTATCATTACATGATTGACCTGACCGGCGGCCCCTGTATCTATAAAAGAATCTCGGGCTGCGGCTCCGGGACGGAATATATGGCGGTCACGCCCTGGGGCGACCTCTATCCCTGTCATCAGTTTGTCGGAGACGAGCGGTTCCGGCTCGGGGACATCTGGCAGGGCGTAACCAACCATGAAATTCAAAATGAGTTTGCCTCCTGCAACGTATACGCCCATCCCGAATGCCGGGACTGCTGGGCCAGACTTTACTGCTCCGGCGGCTGCGCAGCCAACGCCTTCCATGCCACCGGCTCGATTCGCAGCGTTTATGAGGCTGGCTGCAGGCTGTTCCGAAAGAGAATGGAATGCGCAATCATGGTCGCGGTTGACCGCGCTTTCTCGGGCAGATGATAGATACGCCGATATGCGATTTTGCTCGTGAGTATAAGGAAAAGAATCCCCTCCGCTTTCATATGCCCGGCCACAAGGGAAAGCCATCTCTTGGCTGCGAACCATGGGACATTACGGAAATTCCAGGCGCGGACAGCCTTTACGATGCGGACGGCATCATCCACCAAAGCGAGCTGAACGCCGGAAGACTTTTTGGAGCCAGAACGTTCTATTCAGCAGAAGGCTCCTCCCTCGCAATCCGCGCAATGCTGAGCCTGGCCTGCCAGCACGCCAGAGCAAATGGAAAAGCGCCTCTTATTTGGGCGGGCAGGAACGCGCACAGCGCGTTTCTTTCCGCCGCCGCGTTATTAGATTTTTCAGTCGAATGGCTGTATTCCTCTGGGAATAATTCATACCTTTCCTGCCCGGTCGATGCGGCGGAGCTTGACGAAAAGCTGAAAAACGCTCCTGTACGTCCAACGGCGGTTTACATTACCTCGCCGGATTACTTGGGAAGCCAGGCGGATGTCAAGCCTTTGTCAGACGTGTGTCACAAATACGCCGTGCTGCTGCTTGTAGACAACGCGCACGGCGCATATTTGAAGTTTCTGCCCTGGCCCGCGCACCCCATGGAGCTTGGCGCGGATATTTGCTGTGACTCCGCGCACAAAACGCTTCCTGTTTTAACGGGCGGCGCATATTTGCATCTGTCCGAAAGCATGGCCTGCTTCTCAGACCGGGAAGTGAAAGAGTCCCTGCGGCTGTTTGGCTCGACAAGCCCATCCTTTTTGATTTTGCAGTCGCTGGACAGAGCAAACCGATGTCTGGCAGAGGAGTTTCCTACCCAGCTTCATGATTTTCTGCCGCTCGTCGAAAAAATGAAAGAGCGGCTCACGTCCCATGGTTATACGCTCATCGGGACAGAGCCGCTGAAGCTGACGCTGTCGGCAAGGGATTATGGATACACAGGAACGGAAATGGCAGCACTTCTTTCTGAAAATAACATCATCGCAGAGTTTTTCGACCCAGATTACATCGTGTTCATGCTTGCACCGTCGTTAGAAGAAAACGCTATTGCAAAACTAACCGATGCGCTGACGGCACTTCCCCGCAAAAAACGCCCCGCAGCGCCTATGTCTCGTTTCACCCGTCCACAGGCAAAAATGAGTGTACGCAAGGCCAGCATGGCCCCATTTGAAACCTTGCCAATCGAGCAATGCCTGGACAGAACATTGGCCCGGGCGTCAGTGGGCTGTCCCCCTGCCGTTCCAATCCTGGTTTGCGGTGAAGTCATTGATGAAAACGCGATAAACTGCTTCCGCTATTACGGCATTGACGTATGCAACGTGATACGGGAGCATCCCTAAAACAAAGCGGAGGGCCTCCCATAGCCCTCCGCAGTATATTTGGTTGATCGGTCAACGAATCTGCCCGCCGCCGTGTATCACATATTTATAGCTGCACAGCTCCTCAAGCCCCATGGGACCGCGGGCGTGGAGCTTTTGGGTGGAAATGCCCATCTCGCAGCCCAGGCCGAAAACACCGCCGTCCGTGAATCGGGTGGAGGCGTTCACATACACCGCAGCGCTGTCCACCTGCGCAGTAAATTGCGCCGCCGTGTCACTGTTTTCCGTGATGATGGCGTCACTGTGCTTGGTGGAGTGACAGGCAATATGGCCGATAGCGCTCTGCGCGTCCGGCACCACCGCCACCGCGAGGATATAATCCAGAAACTCCGTGTCAAAATCCCGCTCACCAGCCGGCGTGCCGGGGATAACAGCCGCCGCCTGTGCATCGAGCCGCAGCTCCACCGGGGGCAGGCTCGCCGCCTCGCGCTTTTCCACAAGCGTCTCCCGCAGGGCAGGCAGGAACTGGGCCGCAATATCCTGATGGACAAGGCAGACCTCCTCCGCATTGCATACGCTGGGGCGCTGGGTCTTAGCGTTTTCAATGATGCGCAGGGCCTTGGCCTGGTCTGCATCCTTGTCTACATAGATATGGCAAATGCCCGTGCCCGTCTGGATACAGGGAACCGTGGCGTTTTCCACGCAGGCGCGGATAAGCCCAGCCCCGCCCCGCGGAATGAGCAGGTCAACAAGACCGTTTGCGCTCATAAGCTCTGTGCCGCTGGCGTGGGAAGTATCTTCTATCAGACTGACAGCGCTTTCCGGCAGTCCGGCCTTTTGAAGTCCCTGCCGCAGGGCGTTCACAATGGCATGGCAGCTGCCCCATGCCTCCCGTCCGCTCCGAAGGATGCAGGCGTTGCCGCTTTTCACGGCCAGCGCCGCCGCGTCGCTCGTCACATTGGGGCGGCTCTCATAGATAATCGCCACCACGCCCATAGGGACGGAAACCTTCTCTATCACGAGGCCGTTGGGCCGCTCCACCCTTGCCAACACTCGGCCAACCGGGTCAGGCAGCGCCGCCACCTGGCGGATGCCATCAGCCATGTCCGCGACACGCTGCGCGTTAAGAAACAGGCGATCCAGCATCACATCCGTAATATGGCCTCTGGCCGCATCCATATCCCGCGCATTGGCAGCGAGAATATCATCCGAATTTTCCAGCAGGCTGTCCGCCATATATTCCAGGGCGCGGGTCTTGACCTCCGCCCCCGACAGCGCCAGGGCCAGCTTTCCCTCCTGGGCCTTTATAAGTATCTCATGAGTCGTCATTGGCTTTTCCTCTCCTTCTCATCGTTTTCCAATAAAGCGCGTTCCCACATCTTTTCCGTCCATGATGTCATACAGCAGCTCTGGCTGCTGGCCGTTGGCAATAATCATATCTATGCCTCTGTCTCCGGTCATCTTGGCGGCCTTTAGCTTGGTTCCCATGCCACCCACGGCAAGACCGCTGCCCTTCCCGCCAGCCAGAGCCTCTATCTCCGGCGTGATGGCCTCCACACGAGATATGAGCTGCGCCGACGGGTCAGTATGTGGGTCAGCGGTATATAGCCCGTTGATGTCGCTGAGAAGTATCAGCAAATCCGCGCCAATAGCGCAGGCCACAATGGCCCCAAGCCGGTCGTTGTCGCCAACGGCGATTTCCTCCGTGGCAATGGTGTCGTTCTCGTTGATGATTGGGAGCGTTCCCAGCTCCAGGAGACGTGACATTGTGTTTTCAAAATTCCGGCGGCGGTTGTCGTCCTTCAAGTCATCCCCAGTGAGCAGAATCTGCGCCACCACATGATGATAGTCGGAAACAGCTTGTCATATATATACATCAGCTCACACTGTCCAACCGCGGCAGCGGCCTGCTTTGTCGGCATATCCGCCGGACGCGCCCCCAGCGACAGTTTTCCCACGCCCATACCAATGGCCCCAGAGGATACAAGGACGAGGCTGTGTCCTGCGTTTTTCAAGTCGCTCATCACCTTTACCAGCAGTTCTATCCGCCGGATGTTCAGCTGTCCCGTAGCGTGCGTCAGGGTGGACGTTCCGATTTTAATTACAACCTTCATTGCTTTGCTCCAAATTTTTAATTCGTTTTATTATACCACTCCTCCCCCGCCCTACGCAATACGCAAAAAAGGACGCACCGTTCCACGTGCGCCCTTTTTTGTATGCTATTTTTACGCCAAATCAATCAGCAGCTTCCTCGGTCTCTGCATCGTCAGGAACGGTCTCCGGGGTGCCGGTGCCTGTGGTCAGCGTCCAGGGATCAACAGTGGGAACGCCGTCATTTGCGATGAAGGTATCCAAATCATCAACACCCCACATGGAAACGAACATATCATACATCCCAGACTCCACGATGTCATAGTAGGTGTCGCCCAGCTTATCGTCCGTGTCCTCGGTGCCGACAGCGTAATAAGCGCAGTCCATCAGATACTGGACAAAGCCGTCCTCGTCCGCAGTGTAGGTCTCGGCATCGTCAGCTGTGGGGCTTGGCTCATTGACTGACTGGTCACGCACGTTGCCGGTCTGGGCACGCATGTCCTCAGCTTCGCCGGAAGCTACCTCGCCGGAAGCCTCACCAGAAGCAATCTCGCCGGATGCTTCGCCAGACGCCTCACCGGAGGCATCGCCGGCGTCAGAAGCATCACCCTCGGCCTCGGCCACTTCCTCCTCGGTGGGAGCTTCGGCCTCATCCTCAGTCTCTTCGGTCTCCTCCACGGTCTCTTCCGTGGTATTCTCTGCTTCATCGGTGTCGGAGCTGCCGCAGGCGGCCAGCGCAAACACCATTACCATAGCAAGCAAAAGTGCAAAAAGCTTTTTCATCAACATGAATCCTCCTTAATGTATATTACAAGAGCGATTATACGTCCTCCACCTCTCTATGTCAAGGGAATATTAAG
>JAJBVW010000002.1:6028-11911 GCA_020866945.1 Oscillospiraceae bacterium | reverse complement strand
ATCTCCGCCGCGGCAAGCTCCAGCGCCTCCTGGGGCAGGACGGACGGCCCGGCAGAAAAGTTGAATACTTCTTCCCGTTTCATGTCGTTATACCTCGTTTGATTTATAGTTATTTTTCTTATATTCGCTTAAAAATCTGGATATACCTTATAATTATAGCACACTTGTCATGGATTGCAAATCATTTATGCAGCCCAGCAGCTTGTCGCCTGACACGCCGGTAATACGCACCGGCAGAACCTCTCCCCGCGTCGCCGATGTTTCCGCACGGACGCGGCAGTAGTTCTCCGCATGGCCCTCCCACTCGTTTTCAAAGAGAACAGAAAGTGTTTTTCCCACCTGCGCCTGCAAATACCGCTGCTGGAGCCGGTCAATGACCTCCCTGGCCCGGAGAACCCGCTCCTCCTTTTGGGCGTGGCTGAGCTGATTCGGCATAACCGCCGCCTTCGTCCCCGGCCGGACAGAATACGGGAAAGCGTGGACATAGAAAAATTCGCATTGCTCCAAAAATTCCAGCGTCGCGGAAAAATCCGCCTCCGTCTCCCCCGGAAAGCCGCAGATGAGGTCAGCCGTCAGGCTGCATCCGGGGAAATACCGGCGCAGGCGGTCACAGGCCGCGAGAAACGCCGCCGTGTCGTACCGCCGAGCCATGCGCTTGAGCGTGTCGTCACACCCGGATTGGAGGGACAGGTGGAAATGGCGACAGAGCTGCCCCAGCGCCGCGAGGCGGGCGCAGAACTCCTCCGTTATCACCGTCGGCTCCAGGGAACCGAGATGGAGCCTCACGCCGGGGGCGGCTTGGGCCACAGCCTCCACCGCATCCGCAAGGTTCGGCTTTTCCGGCAAATCCTTGCCATAGGAGGCAATCTCTATGCCGGTCAGGACAATCTCCCGAAAGCCGCGCTCTTTCAAATCCGCCGCCTGCTCCGCGCAGTCTGCCAGGGGCAGGGAGCGCACCCGGCCGCGGGTATAGGGTATCACGCAATAGGTGCAGAAATGGTCGCAGCCGTCCTGGATTTTCAGCATGGCCCGTGTCCGGCCAGAGGCCGCCCCAGCGGGGAGCGGCTCAAAATATTGGCGGCGGAAGGGGTCGTCTATCTCCACGGCGGGCAGGGCGCCCGCAATGGCGTCCGCCAGCTTCTCCTTCTCCCCGCTCCAAAGACGATGTCCGCCCCCAGCTTCTTCACCTGCTCCGGCTCCAACTGGGAGAAGCAGCCGCACACGGCGGTCAGGGCGTCCGGATGCTGGGCCATCAGCCGCCGTATGGCCTGGCGGGATTTCCGCCCGCTCTCCGCCGTGACGGCGCAGGTGTTCACGACGACTACGTCCGCCCGCTCCCCGTCCGCCGCGGGTTCCAGGCCCCGCTCATGAAGCATGGTCTCCAGCGCCTGCGTCTCATATTGATTCACCTTGCAGCCCAAGGTATAGACGGCGTATTTCATGGCTCTTGTGTTTTCCTCTTTCCCGTTTTATAATATCGTATATAATTTATATGGTATGGTGATTTACGCATGATATATTTAGACAACGCCGCCACCACCAGGGTATGCCCGGAGGCGGCGCAGGCCGCCATGGAAATGATGACGGAGAATTTTGGAAATCCCAGCTCCACCCACGGGCCGGGCCGCGCCGCCAGAGACGCCCTGAAATCGGCGCGGGCCGACATCGCCGCCTCGCTGCACGCAAAGCCGGAAGAAATTTTCTTCACCTCCGGCGGATCGGAGAGCGACAACTGGGCCATCCGCTCCGGGGCATGGCTTCGGCGGCATCAGGGCCGGCACATCATCAGCTCCACGGCGGAGCATGACGCGGTGCGCAAGACCCTGGATTATATGGAGTCGAAGGGCTGGGAGGTCACGCGCCTCTCCCCCGGCCCGGACGGGGCCGTCGCCCCGGAGGCGGTCGCCGCCGCGCTGCGTCCGGATACGGCGCTCGTGAGCCTGATGCTTGTAAACAACGAGACCGGCGCGGTCACAGATATTCCCGCCATAGCCCGGGCCATGCGGGCGGCGAAGTCCTCCGCCCTGCTGCACACGGACGCCGTCCAGGGGTATATGAAGGTTCCCCTGTCCGTCAGGACGCTGGGGGCGGACATGATCTCCCTCTCCGCGCATAAAATACACGGGATGAAGGGCACGGGGGCCTTATACGTCCGCGGCGGCATCCAGCTCCCGCCCTTGATCCTGGGCGGCGGACAGGAAAACGGCCGCCGTTCCGGGACAGAGGGGCTGCCCGGCATATGCGCCTTCGCCGCCGCCGCAAAGGCCGCCCAGGCTGATACGCAGGCCGGGGAGCGCATGGCCGCGCTGCGCCGGCTCTGCATCGAGCAGCTGCAAAGCGCCGCGCCGGAGCTTGTGGTCATCGGCGGGGGCGCGCCGCATATTCTCTCCCTCTCCCTGCCGGGGTATAAGAGCGAGGTGCTGCTGAATTACCTCGACAGTCTCGGCATATCCGTCTCCAAGGGCTCCGCCTGCAAGCGGGGCGCGAGAAGTCATGTGCTGGAGGCCATGGGCCTGCCCGCCCCGGTGATAGACGGGGCCATCCGCGTCTCCCTGTGCCGCTTTACCACGGAGGCGGACATCCTCGGCCTGTGCAACGGGCTGCTGGAGGCCCGGGAAAGGCTGTGCCGCGTCCTGTAAGGCAGCGGCTATATAACAGACCGCCCCGCGAAGAGGCTTGTCCTCCCAGCGGGGCGGTCTGTTTTTTAAGGCGTCAAGCCTGATAAAGATACTTGGTTACGCCCTCGCCATAGTTGGCGGCGTCAGCGGAAACGGTCACGGTGAAGGTAATGCTCTCCGTCTCCCCAAAGCGCTCCAGCCAGGCCAGGAACTTTGCCAGAGTAGACTCCGGCACCTCGCCAATAATCTTGAAAAGGTTGTCAATAAACACATGGGTGATGTCAAAGTTGCCGGCTGCCAAGCCGCTGATAAAGCCGCCCATAAGGTCGATGGAGCTTATCCCATATTGAGAGGCGTGCACAAGCCTCGCCTGATAGGGGATGTCGTATGTAAGGTTTTTATCCTTCTCGATGCAGATCACGTCTCCGTGCTCCTCATCCACCGCCTTGCGAACCAAATCAACCAGCAGTTTTGTTTTGCCGGTTCCTTTCAGACCCATGATTAACCGAACCAAGATCATCACACTCCTTGTTTTTGTTACCCGTATTCTATCATCTTTCCCCGTCTCCTGCAACAAAAATATTAAAAATCGCGGAGAAATTTTTTCCGGGGCCTCCATACGGGTTGTTTTTTTGGGGATTACGTCCCCGGTTTTCCCAGCATACGGAACATATTTTTCTTATATGCCTCCACGCCCGGCTGGTCGAACGGGTTCACGCCGAGCATATAGCCGCTGATGGCGCAGGCGGTCTCGAAGAAGCAGACAAGCTCCGCAAAGCCCTCCTCGTCCCGCCGGGGAACGGACACGCCGATGTTCGGCACGCCGCCGGCCACATGGGCGGCCTTCACCGCCTCCATCGCCACGCGGGAGATGTCCCCCAGGCCGCGCCCAGCAAGATAGTTCAGGCCGTCCGCGTCGCCCATGGAAAACGGCACCTCATAGTCCCGCAAGGGGCGCTCGAAGCTGACCACCGTCTCCATCAGGGTGCGCGGCCCCTCCTGGATATACTGGCCCATGGAGTGAAGATCCGCGTTATATTCCACCGACGCGGGATAGATGCCCACGCCGTTTTTGCCCTCGCTCTCGCCAAAAAGCTGCTTCCACCACTCCGCCATATAGCGGAAGGACGGCTCGTAGCTCGCGAGAAGCTCGATGGTTTTGCCCCTCGCGTAAAGCGCGTCGCGCGTCGCGGCGTACTGCCAGGCGGGGTTATCCGCGCTGCGCTGGTCAAGGTCATACATCGCCTCCGCCGCCGCACCAGCCAGGGTCTGCACGTCGCACCCGGCGGCGGCCAGGGGCAGCAGCCCCACGGCGGACAAAACGCTGTACCGCCCGCCGACGTCGTCCGGGACGACAAAGGTGTCGTAGCCCTCATTGTCCGCAATGGTTTTCAGCACGCCCTTCGATGCGTCCGTGGTGGCGTAGATGCGCTTTTTTGCGGCTGCGCCGTATTTTTTCTCCAGCAGGCCGCGGAACACCCGGAAGGCCACGGCAGGCTCCAGCGTCGTGCCGGATTTCGACACCACGTTCACGGAGAAATCCCGGTCGCCCAGGCGCTCTATTTTGTCGTTCAAATCGTCCGCGGAAAGGCCGTTGCCGGCGAAAATGACCTCCGGCCCGTTTTTCGGGCGTATCAGCTCAATGCCCGCGCGGGCGCCGAGATAGCTGCCGCCGATGCCCACCACAACAAGCACCTCGCTGTTGTCGCGGATGCGCTCCGCCGCAAGCTGTATCTTTTTCAGCTCCTCGCCCTGTACCCGGCGGGGAAGCTGCCGCCAGCCGGTGAACTCCGCGCCCGCCCATATGCCGTCCGCCAGAGCCTTGTGCGCCAGGGAAGCGGCGCCATAGTCCGGCCCCGCGCTGTCCAAAAATCCCAGCGCGCCGGAAAGATCGACCTTTACCATATGAAACGACCTCCTGCGTATTTCAATAACACTTTATCATTGCGTCATTATTATATCGCAGGAGGCAGGGTTTTTCAAGCGTGTTTTTTTCGTCAGGTGGGGCGGAATATAAGAATTATGGAGCTTTTTTCGCCAAAAATGGGGAATCTATACCTCCTTTCGCCCAATCAGCGCACCAATCAGGCTGCCGTAGATGTCCCAAAGGCTCAGCCGCACCACAGCCTCCGAGGCCACAATATTAATCTGCGCCAGCACCGTTTCCCCGCTGTAGACGGTCAGCGTCCCGAGGCTCTGCCCCGCGTATACCGGCGCGGCCACGGATTCCGCCAGGGCGAGGTCATAGCTCAGGTCGGAAAGGGTTCCCTTCTCCTCCAGAATATACTCGTTTCCCTCGTACACCGGCTGGACGCTGTCCGCCGTTCCCAGCGTGACGGGCACCGGCGGCAGCGCCTCACTGGGCCGGAGGGAGGCCAGGTCATAATTTGCGAAGGCGTAGCTCAAAAGCGTTTTGGCGTCCTCAAACCTGTCCGCCGAGGAATCCGCGTGGAGCACTACGGCGATATACTCACCCCCGTCCAGCTCCGCCGTGGCCGAAAGACAGTACATGGCCTTGGACGTAAAGCCGGTTTTCAGGCCCGTGGCCCCGTCATAGTAATAAATCAGCTTATTGGTGTTCGATAGACCAAACTCCCCGTCCCGGATGGTGTCCATCCAAATGGTCGTATAGTCCTTTATCATGTCGTGGCTGATGAGCGCGCGGCTCATCAGCGCGATGTCATAGGCGGAGGTATAGTGCTCGTCATCGTCCAGCAGGCCGGTGCAGTTCGTGAAATGGGTATCCTCCATTCCCAGCTCCGCCGCCCGCTGGTTCATCCGCTGCACAAACGCCTCCTCCGTGCCGGCAATAAGCTCCGCCAGCGCCACGGCGCAGTCGTTCGCGCTGACCACCGCGACGCATTTGAGCATCTCGTCCACGGTCATCTGCTCCCCCTGTTCCAGCCATATCTGGCTGCCGCCCATAGACGCGGCGTTGGCCGAGGCCGTCACCACGGTATCCAGCGATATAGTCCCCGCCTCTATGGCCTCCGCCACCAGCAGCATAGTCATCACCTTGGTGACGCTGGCCGGAGAACAGTGCGCGTGGGATTCCTTTTCATAGAGCACCTCGCCGGTGGAGCTTTCCATCAGCACCGCATAGGGCGCGGATATGGTTATATCGTCCCCTTCCAGCGTTTCCACCGCCAGCGCCGGTTCCGCCAGCAAAACGGCGGCCAGTATCACCGCCAATAGCTTTTTCATGAATTACACCCCCATACCCAATGGATATGGGGGCTTTTCCAAAATTATGACGGCTTTTCCA